>JAZKXQ010000066.1:0-4936 GCA_045611725.1 Oscillospiraceae bacterium | reverse complement strand
GAAAAAGTGATGACAGGAAACATAGGAGAATGGAGCGAACTTTATACAATGTTTAAGCTCCTTGCAGACGGAAAACTTTATGCTGCAGATGAAAACACAAACATAATTCCTGATATATATTATGATGTACTCAAAATAATAAGAGGAACTAATGCTGATAAATTTGAATATCTTAGAGAAAATGATATAAAGATTGTAAATGCTGTAACTGGGGAGACAGTATGCACTGTTTCTGTGCAGAGCTTTATTGAACAGACTGATTTATTGCTTAAAAGATTACATGAAAAGAAAAAGGACAAAACAAAGGGGGCATTTGAAATACAAGAATCATGTAATTTTGCAAAATCCATACAATGCAACACTTTAAAAGCAAAATCAACTGATAAGTCTGATATTGTACTTATGGTACACGATATTATGAGCGGACGAGATGATACATTCGGATTCAGTATCAAATCACAGCTTGGAAGTCCGTCAACATTACTAAATGCATCAAGAAGTACTAATTTCACATTTAAGTTAAAAGGTAATAAACTCAATGATAGTGAAATTGAAAAATTCGATGAATTCAAGAAATTCAGCGACAAATTTGATTATTTGTACTCGCTTGGAACAGATATTGAATTTATTGAAATAGACAATAAGACATTGGAATTTAATCTGAAAATGGTGACTTCTGAAATGCCGATTATATTCGCAGAAATGATGAAGAACTATTATCAGGGAAAGTCAAATATGTTGTCTGAATTGATTGACATTATTTCCGAGACAAATGTTGTTAATACACTTGATAACAGGACATATCTGGAGCATAATATCAAGGATTTGCTTACAAATATTGCTCTCGGTATGGTTCCAAATACGCTTTGGACAGGCAATTATGAAGCTACAGGAGGATATATCATCGTTAAAGATGATGGCGATGTAGTATGCTATCACATTTATAATAGAAATGCATTCAGAAATTATATGTTGAAAAATACACGTTTCGATACACCGAGTAAGACAAAACATGGATTTGGAAGTATCTATGAATTAGATGGAGAACAGTATATAAAATTGAATGTTCAGATAAGATTTTTAAAGTGACAATTATTCTGTTAAAAAGATATTGGATGGGAGTGAATATAATGGCTGAAAGTCTATGTGGTGTAAATGGCGAGATAATTAAGTGGGCAAGAAACTACTATCATATGTCAACTGCTGAAGCTGCATTGGCAATTGGCGTTGACGAAATTCGCTATAACAACTGGGAATCTGGAACTGAGTTTCCTACATATGCAAAATTGAAGAAAATTAGTGAAGTTTTTAGAAAACCATCAGCCCTCTTTTTCTTTCCAGAACCACCTAATTTACAACAGATTACTGGAGATTTGAGAACTCTGCCAGAGGAAGTGGTTAGCAAGTTTAGTAAAAACATAATAATTCAATTCGAAAAGGCAAAATCATACCAGTTGAGCTTGGAGGAATTGTACCCAAGCAAGCAGAGTATTATTAAGGACAGAAATCTTTTCCCTAAGAATATGAAGGATTTGTGTACTTATTTCAGAAGAATACTTGCATTTCCATTAGATTCTCAAAAGGCGAAAAAAAGTACAAAGGAAGTTTTTGAAATATTCAGAAACTGTTTTTATGAAAATGGTATTTATGTTTTTAAGGAATCTTTTAAGGATGATTCTATTTCAGGCTTGTGTTTGAATGATGATAATTATCCAGTTATAATAATTAATAATTCAATGTCGTTCGCAAGACAAATATTTACATTGTTTCATGAATTGTATCATTTGATATCCGATACAAGTGGAGCAGAAATTATTCGAGATGAGTATTATAGCGAATTAACTGATGAGCAATCTAAAATTGAAAAAGCGTGTGACCAGTTTGCCAATATGTTCCTTGTTCCTTTAGATGATTTTTTATCTGAATTAACAAAAGAACTGTTAACCGAGGAAAGAATAGAAAAACTTGCATCACTATATTGTGTTAGTAGAGAAGCCATAATGTATAAACTATTATCATTAGGAAAGATAACACATTCTGACTATGATGCATTAAAGGAATCATTTTATGGTGATGCAATCAGGAACAAAAATAAAAAAGGTAACTCAAAAAAAGGTGGAGGCAATTATTATTCCACAAAAATGTCATATCTTGGTCGCCAGTATGCAGGTGATGTATTTAAACAGTTATTTTCTGGAAAAATTGATTCTGTTAGAGCAAGTGAAATGTTACAAAGTAAAGTTGACCATCTTCCACGGTTAGAAACCGTGATGTTTAGGGGGGTGGAATAATGGCATATATTTTAGATACAAATATTGTCAGAAAGTTGTTGTTTCATTTTCCTAAGAAGGGGAAATATTTTGAGATAGTATGGGAACGCTTAGAAGATGAAATGAATAAAGGAGAAATTTACTCTGTCGATGAGTGCTTTAATGAACTTATAAATCAATTTTCAAAGGATAACGAAGCAATTAAGTGGATATCTGAAAGAAAAGCTATTTTTAAAAACCCTACAAGTGAAGAGTCCTTGACGATTAGAAGTCTATTTTTGAATCCTAAAATGAGAGAAAGCATTCATAGTAAAAACATATTAAATAATCGACCTTCAGCAGATGTATATATAGCATCAAAAGGAAAAGCTACTGGAGATATTATAGTCACAGAAGAAGAGTATAAGCCTAATTCTGCACAACTTCCTAACATATGTGAGAAATTGGGAGTAGAATATATAACGTTTGATGATTTTATGGAAAAACTGATGGAATAATGTTTGTTTGTCAAGAGTTTGAAATAAAAGCTGAACATGATAAGCAGTCTCAAAACGTCTTATTCAATTTCATTAAACAAAATACAATAACTAACAAGTAACTAACAAAATGCCTTGAAAACGGCTTAAATACGTGGTTGAGATTTCTCAAAGAGATAGTTTTATCCCTTATGGGTTATCAAAAAATGTCCCACGCAATCCTATTTGCGTGGGTTTCTTTACATTTTAGAATAGTATCAAATGTTGCCTTTTTTACTTCTACAATTTGTTTGAAATCTTTTTTCGCTTAATCGTTCTGCTTTTTCATAAAAATTCATTTTATCGCCTTATGCTATACTATCACTTTAAAAGCATTTTGTCAAATTTTATTAGTTTCCGAGGAGGTCTATTGTATATCCAATAACTTTCGTTGTATGTCTGTCTTATATTTAAATATTTATCAGACTCTCTAAATCCATATATTTCATACATACTGTATGTAAACGTTTCAAAGTTTTCCCTAGATATTATAACATAATAATTATCACTATTCTGTATGCTTTTTGCAAATTCTTTAGTGCCTACAAACTTGTTTCCTTCGTCTATAAAGACTATGGAATCTTGTATTGTATCCAATGTAGCTTTCCATTTGCTACCACTGATTACTTCACACTCCTTATCGCATACAACAGTTACTCCAGAGTCTAAACCATTATCACTATAATTCTTTATCATTTCAACTAGAGTTGTTTTACCAGTTGCACTGTCACCCTTTAGTATGGTTATGTTTCTCCTAACAGTGAGCTCAAATTTTATTCTTTTTGAACTCACTATTATCTTATGCTCACCTCTCATTTTAGTACCTCCATTTACTTTCTCAAAAGCTTATGTGCTATTGGTATGAGTTCCTTCATTGTATTGACTGTTTGACCTGTATTTTCTATAAATAACTTAAAAGGCTCGTCTCCAAATTCCATTATGTGTCTCAGATTTATTGTAATATCATATTCTTTTGCTATTTGCAATATCCACTTTGCACAGTTATCTCCGCACTGTGAAGCATTGAATATCTTGTCACGCTCGTTCAGTATCAATATCAGTGTTTTTGTTCCACCAGATAGTGCAATTGGTGTTATTTGTCCGAGAACTGGGCTCGATATGCAGTTTTTACTAAGCACTTCAGATTTGTCTACATCCTTTATAATTAACCTCACTAAATCATTCTCAAGCCACTCTTCCTCATAACTATTGTTGAAATAAACTGAAGTACTGTAAATCGCATTATCAATGTCTCCAAATATTACTTTAAGCATATTGTTATTCCTCCATCATATTCTTCCATTGCTGATTGTTTGAATTTTTGAAAAACTTCAAATATATCAATTCTGTTTTTCAAAGATGTTACTTTATATGATGCCTTACTCATAAATTGATTTTCCTTTCAAAATATTTTTTACTTAATTTCTTCTGTTGCTTTTAAATTTTTTATAATCTTGTATACCAGGGTTTTTAAATGGATAACTATGAACAAATCCAATTAAAGACGATTTTATCAAGATAAGAATTGTCAAGCAGACAATTAAATTGTTTATAGACACTATTTCAAAATTTGTGTAAACGTAAAATAGTCTTTTAATGATTATATTCACTATTAATAAAACAATGAAAAGCTTGTATTGCATCATATCCTATAAATTCATACATCTTTAGTTCTCCTGTTGTATTTCACTTCTTGTTATAACTTTTATTTTCCTTCGAGCTGTTCTTCTGTTTGCTGTTTTATATTTTACCCAACCATTATGATTAAAAGTCCAACAAGCATATTTTCTATCAAATTTATCCTCATATGACAGCTTTTTATAATAACCTTTTTGCATAGAAACACCTCATCAATCATAAATTAAAATTTTATTTACACTATCTCTGCCAGAAGCCTTGCTGTTAATTATGCGTTTGGCAAACACACACAATTGTATATTTTGAATATAAATCATCAAAAAAGTAATTAATTTTATCAATATTTTTAGAATCAGAATTACTGACAATAACTTTTGCTCCTTTATAAATAGTTGTATATTTCATAACAACTCCTAAATTACATTCATTCTATAATATAAATATTATCATATTTTAAATAATTTTTCAATATCTTAAAATCTAGAAAATTCCGCAACTGATAGAAAATAATAA
>JAZKXQ010000065.1:0-1836 GCA_045611725.1 Oscillospiraceae bacterium | reverse complement strand
ATAATATCTTTCCCTCAAACGAAACTCACGAGTAAACCCGTCCATTTCGCTTGCATAGCACATAAAATTAAGCTCCAGACATTCTTCATAAAGTGCAATTATTTCATCAATAGAATATAAATTGATGTGCTTTTCAATACTTTCGATAAGCTGTCTGACAGTGTCATTTGCTTTCTTTGACATCTTTTCAGGATTGTATTCATAATGATAAACAGCCTTGATTCTTGCTTTCCAATTAATTTTTTGCATAAAAAATACTCCTTTATTTATTAGATTAGTCTCGTTTATACTTCAAAATAAATACAGAAAAACTATACTGAAATTTGATAATATACAGTATGAGTTATTACAATATTACTTCTGAAATAGTGATTATATCATCGAGCCTTCAAAACTGGCGGAGTAACCAGTTGTATTAACGCTTAATTTAAGAGAAATCACATCAGCCGCGTACGCAAAAGTGATTTTTAACTTATCTCTATAATTATATTATACACCATTTTTCTTATTTTGTCAATGAAATTTGCACAAATCTGATTGTTGCATGTTTTCTGAACTTTGTTAAATTGCACAAAAATGTAGTTGGGATTAAGAGTAATTCGACTCGTATTTTGTCGAAAAAACAACTTAAAATGTCGAAAAAGCAGTTTAAAAGTTGTTATAAAAGCTATGTTTATAATGGCTTTTTGTGCAATTAACCAAAGATTTTTTGAGTAATAACCGCCTCGTAAATACGCTGTTTTAAGCTGTGCTATACCGATACAGATACACCTATATCTGTCAGTATTCCTTTAAGTTCATCATAAGGCATTGCATACCTTTGATTAAGGTATCTTAACGAGGCTGCAAGTTCTCCGTCAGCACCACCAAGTTGTGCCATAATTATTTTTGCAAGTTTAGGGTCTGGATTTTTAATATTTACAGGGAATTGTAATTTATTATTATATTCGTGTTGTACATTATGCTTATAAAAAATCAACCTTTATTGTAAGGTCACTTTTATTGAAATTTCTGCACATTCTTTGAGTTTTTGTATAATATATTTTTTTGGCAACAGTTTTAAGAAGTCTGTTTCTTTCATACGCATCTGAATCAGGAAAATGCTTTATGACATTTTTTATAGCTGTAATTGCTTCATCGGGAGGAAGTTTTTTTTCAGATTTTTTTTCCTCAATCTGATGAATACTGTTTTCAATTTCATTCTGTCTGTCATTAAGAATTTTTGTACGTTCAAGAAATTTTTCAGTACTGTAAATTTCCTGTTCAAGCAGGTCACAGAGTTTATCTTTTTGTTTTTTTATTTTCTCAAGTTCATTCAGTAAAGTTTCCTTTAAAGCAGAATCGGATTTTTCAGAATCGGGCAGGGGAGTGCTGTCTGTATTTTCTGACTGTAATTTTTCAAGCTTCTCTATTCTGTAGCGGAATGATGAAAGTACAGCTTCATCTACTGAACGCATTGAAGCACTTACGATTATTCCACGGCACTGACGGTATATACAGAGCATATGTTCCGTACCGTTTATACTACGTCTTTTTAATTGATGACCACAGTTTGAACAATAAAGAATTCCATTATAATAATTATGCAGTACATCATTTGGGTGAAGCTGTGCAGCAGGATTGTTTTTACGTTTATATTGTGCCTTATTGAATGTATCTTCCGATACAATGCCTTTGTGAAGTCCATTGTATACTTTTGAGTTCCATTGAACTTTGCCACAATACAGAGGATTTGCAAGAATTTTCTTTATACTCGGACTTTCCCAGTAATCACTTTTCTGAGGCTTTATCCCTGATTTATTCAGATATTCTGCAATAGCCTTTGCACCTTTATTC
>JAZKXQ010000064.1:0-1314 GCA_045611725.1 Oscillospiraceae bacterium | reverse complement strand
GTCAAGCTTTTTCAAAAGCTTGTGGGGTTTGTGGCGAAGCCCCAATTATTTACGCATATAAAAAAGAACGGCTTAAAAACCGTTCTTTTTTGTTATATTTCATTTCTGTTTTCAAGTGCTTTGAAAAGTGTTACTTCATCTGCATATTCAAGAGTTCCGCCTACGGGAAGTCCGAATGCAAGACGGGTAACTTTAATGTTGAATGGTTTTAAAAGCTTTGCTATGTACATAGCAGTTGCTTCTCCCTCAACAGTTGGGTTTGTAGCCATAATTACTTCCTTTGCTGAATCAATACGGCTTAACAGCTCCTTTATTCTTATATCATCAGCTCCGATACCGTTTATAGGTGATATAAGACCGTGAAGAACGTGATATACACCATTATATTCTCCCGTACGTTCAAAAGCTGAAATATCTTTAGGAGATTCAACAACGCATATTACGGAACTATCACGCATTGTATCATTGCATATTGTACATAAATCATTTTCAGTAAAGTTCTGACATACACTGCAACAATGCACATTCTGTTTTGCATTGATAATTGCATCAGCAAAACTACGGGCTTCGTTGTCTGTCATAGTCATTACATAATATGCAAGTCGCTGAGCTGTTTTCATACCGATACCAGGAAGTTTTGCGAACTGTTCTGCAAGGAGAACAAGTGGTAATGCATTATGATTGGGCATTGATTAGAAAAGACCTGGGAGAGATACTCCGCCAGTAATCTTTGACATTTCATCTTCTGTAACTTCTTCAATATTTGAAATGCCCTGATTAACAGCACTGATAATCAAATCCTGAAGCATTTCAACATCGTCAGGATTTACAACATCAGGCTTGATTGTGAGAGCCTTTATAGTTTTCTTACCTGTGAGAGTAACTTCAACTGCTCCACCACCAGATGTAGCTGAAAATTCACGAGCTTCTATATCGTCCTGAAGCTTTGTGATTTCGTCCTGCATTTTCTGAGCCTGTTTAATCATTGCGTTCATATTCTGCTGCTGTCCCATAGACTGCTTTGGTACTCTTGCTTTCATATTTTTAAACTCCTCTTTTGTGTAAAATAAAAATTATATATTATATGCCTTTAAGACACTAATATTCTGTTTCTACGTCAATTCCTTCTGCTGATGCCATTTGTATAAGCTTTACGGCATTTTTCTGTTCTTCAGGAGGCTTTTCATCGCATTTTGCTATAATAAAGTATTTTTTTCCTGTGAACTGTTCTATAACATTTTCAAGAGATTTTCTATTGTCAGGATTATTCTTGAAAAGAATCATAAAAAATGGATTTTTAGCCTTTATAAGAAC
>JAZKXQ010000063.1:0-14096 GCA_045611725.1 Oscillospiraceae bacterium | reverse complement strand
CCCGAAAATAAAAGTTTTTGGTTTCGCTTTTTTCAAAAAGCGAATGGTTTCCAAAGGCAAAGCCTTTGGTCGCTGTCGACAAGACAGCGAAAGAGGGGTTGCAGGGGGGGTACTCCCCTGCCTAATAGTCGTTTTATAACTTCAAAAGCTTTGCTTTTGAAGTTTTTTAATCAAAATGCTGAAAGCATTTTGATTTCTAACTTTCATCGAACTCACATCAATTATATAAAAAATTAAAAGTGGTGAAACCTGTGTACATAGGTTTCACCACTTTTTTAAAAAAGCTTAACCAAAACTTTTGTTTTATCAGAAAGATGTGATAAGCTTTAAAATGTACTTTTTAAGCTGTCCAAGGTCTGAAATATCAATAACTCCGTCCTGTACTACATCTGCATTTGCAGTCTGCTGTTCATCAAGTGTAACAGCCTTTATAAGTGCCTGATTAAGCATTGTAACATCTCTGATGTCAATAAATGAATCTCCAGAAACATCTCCAAGAAGTACATCATTTGAAATTATTGGTTTGCTTGAAACAGATGGTTCATTCTTGTCTGAACCTTCAGTTGTTGTAGATGATTCTGTAGCTTTTGGAGTTGTTGTTACTGTTGGTTCTGTAACTTTCTGAGTTGTAGTTGTTACTTCAGTCTTTTCTGTAGTAACAGCTGTAGTAACTTCTGGAACACTTCCGTCAGGCTCTGTACCTCCTACAAGCACACCATCTGAATAAACACAGATATATGGTGCTTCCTGTACTTCATCTATTTCTGTCCAGTTGCTTTCAACCTTGAGCATATCCTGTAAGCTCCAGTCATTTGATGGGTCCCAACTGTTGCCCCACGCATATGTACCTATAGCAAACTGATACTTCTTATTTGAATTTGCTACTGCAAAATCAGGCCACGAAACTTCAATATAGTAAATATTATCCTTATAAAGTGTAGGGCCTGTCATAATTCCGTCATAGTCAGTTTCAGCAGAAGCCTGGTCATAAAGCTCTCTTAATTCCATTGATTCAGCTGTAACTGAACTCATTTCAGATGCATCAAAATAATATCTTATAGAGAGATTTTTCGCAGGTTTGTTTGATGTTGTACGAACATAAAGTGTTATTTCATTAGCCTTAGGACCATCAGCCTGGTCAATCTGAGTATAGAAACCTTCAACCCAGAATCTTCCTCCACCTTCTTCTTCATCTCCACCAACTTCCACAACAGGTGGGAAGTCTGGAGTTACCTGCATTGATGAATCTCCATAAAAATCATAAAGACCTGCACAAGCTCCTACAAATGCGGCATTGTAGTCGATTGTAACTTCATTATAAATCCAGTCAGCAGTAACATCAACGTGGTTATCATCAGCATCAGGTCCTCCTACCAACGCACCATAGAGAACATATCTGTGTTCATCTGTATCCTCACATTTTGTAAGTCCCGATGCAGCACGGTGATGAGGGAATTTAGCAGCATTTTCACTGTATCCTACAATGTATGCTCTGTTCATAGGGTTATCACCCATTATGTATTCCATCTGACCCTTTGCCCATTCACTGAACTCGCCTTTTCCATTATACTTATCGTGTACAAGAGCCATAAGCTGTGCAGCTGTGTTATAACGTGCTGAACCCCAGGTATTAAGCCAGAAATATCCTGCTGGAGTTACTGTACCTAATCCACCGGATTTATATTTTGTTATAGCCTCTGCTACTGAACCCCAGCAATCCATTTCTTCATATGGACTCTTTCCAGCTGCAGCTTTATATTCTTCCATCAAATCAGGGTATGTATCGGAAATTTCTCCCATTATACACTGTACGCCACCCCATACGTCATTCCAGCAGTGTACATAACAAGGAGCTGCATAATAATCATAATATTTATAGATTTCTTCAAGGTATGAATGGTCTTCTGTTATTTTATAAAGCCACGCAGCTGCCCAGCAATAATCATCTTCCCATTTGCTTGAATTATAGTATGCCTTTGGTCCTTCACCATTAATGCTAAGCTGTTTTTCATTTGTCTTTGCAAAATCAAAGAGTGCAAGTGCATAATCAAGAGATTTTTCAGCATATTCAGGGTCTGTGTCCTTGAAATTAAGATAGTTTATAGCAAGTGATGCTGCTGCACTTACAACATAGTCAGTCTGTGGATTTTCTGCTGTAAGGAAAAATCCAGGTCTTGCCATATCATCAATTTCAGGTGAATTCCAGTATGCGTGGTCAATATCGCCATCACCTACCTGATAACAGTGAGCAATAACCTTTCCACTTGCATCTCTGAATGTACATTTCATAAGATAATCATTAAAATATCTTAAAATTGTTTCAATATGGTCATCTTGTCCTGTTTCCTTGTATGCGTCACGGAATTCATAATATCCCCAGCCGAGAGTTGATGCAGAATAGTTTTCTGGCATACCGAATTTAACGTGGTCACCTGCATCGTGGAAACCACCTGCAACGTCAATAAAGCCATCACCATCTGGGTCAAGAATATCCTTATACTGACTGATAAATGAGTCACTAAGATTTGTTGATGCAAAATCAAGCTGTGCATCATAGGTATGGCAATCTCCACGCCAGGAATAACGATTGTTTTCACTTACTTCAGTACCACACATATTTGCATCATAGAAGTAAATTGAATACTGGAGAGCCTTTGCAAAGTTGATTTCAACTTCTTCAGCTGATACATTTCCAACAGGTACTATAAGAGATGATGCGAGGAGTGAAACGCTTGTAACAAATGCCTTCAAGCGTTTTGAGAATGAGCTTTTGTTGTTCATAATAAACAATCCTTTCATAAAAAAATTTTTTTAATAGAATCAATAATCATATGCGAGGCTTTTTCCTTACTCATAAGTTCAAGAGAAATCTGTTCATTCTTTGTTATAAGAGTAAGAATATTAGTATCCGTTCCGAAACCTGCACCTTTTTGCCTGATTGAATTACACGCAATCATATCTGCATTTTTCTTTTCAAGCTTTTTTATTGAATTTTCAATAAGATTATCCGTTTCCATTGAAAATCCGCATACAAACTGTTTTGAAGATTTATTCTCTCCGAGCCAGGCAAGAATATCTTTAGTCCTTGCAAGTTTTATGGACATATCATTATCGGATTTTTTAATCTTGCTGTCACAGTAATCAACAGGAGTATAATCCGCAACTGCTGCTGCTTTAATTATTATATCACAATCAGAATAATTCTCCTTTACAGCATTGAACATATCCTCTGCTGATGTTACAGAAATATTCTTAACAAATTTCACAGGCTCAAGAGCCGTTTTTCCCGAAATAAGAGTAACTTCCGCACCTCTCAGCATACAGGCTTTAGCTATTGCATAACCCATTTTACCTGTAGAATGGTTTGTAATATATCTTACAGGGTCAATAGCCTCCTGAGTAGCTCCTGCTGTTACAAGAATTTTAAGACCTTTTAAATCCTTTTCATATGCAATATGCTTTTCTATATATGAATAGAGTTCTGATGGTTCGGGAAGTTTTCCTTTTCCTGTATCTCCACAGGCAAGTCTTCCAGATGACGACTCTATAACCTCATATCCGAATTTTTTAAGCTTTGCTATATTTTCCTGTACTATTGGATTTTCAAGCATACCTGTATTCATTGACGGAGCAATTATTACAGGGCATTTACAAGCCATAACAGTAGTTGAAAGCATATCGTCTGCAATACCATTGGCAATTTTTCCTATTATATTAGCAGACGCAGGAGCAATTATAAAACAATCAGCTTTTTTTGCAAGTGAGATATGCTCTATATCAAAAGAATGGCTTCTGTCAAAGGTATCTGTAATACATCTGTTCCCCGTAAGAGCCTCAAAAGTATTCGGTGTTATGAAATTACAGGCATTTTCTGTAAGAATTACCTCAACATTGAAATTATTCTTTTTCAGCATACTTGCAAGATTAGGTATTTTATATGCTGATATGCCACCTGTTACGCCGATAACAACCGTTTTAACCTTATCCATTATTCATCTTCCTCACTGCATATAAGCTTTCCGTGTTTTTCATAATGAGTAATTGAGAGAATTTTATTTTCATCATCAACAAAAACAACAGTTGGTTTATGGTTTTTAACTTCTTCATTATCAAGTTCGCAGAAAGCCATAATTATTATCTTATCACCCGTCTGAACGCATCTTGCAGCTGCTCCGTTAAGGCATATCATTCCGGAACCTCTTTCACCTGCAATTGTATATGTTTCAAAACGATTTCCATTATCAATATCGACAATAAGCACTTTTTCGTATTCGAGTATACCTGAAGCTTCAAGTAAATCCTCATCAATTGTTATACTTCCTACATAAGAAAGTTCTGCCTGTTTTACAACAGCACGATGAATTTTACCTTTTAACATATTTACATACATTTATTTAAGGAACCTCCAAAATTAATCTTTAAAAGTAATATTGTCTATAAGTCTGGTTTTTCCAATATATACAGCTATTGCAACAAGCACCGAATTTTCTATATTTTCAACATTTTCAAGGCTAAGACTATCACATACTTCAACATAATCAATCCTTGCCAATGGTTCTTTTTCTATTTCTTCTCTGATTGTTTTTATTATCTCTGCCGAAGAACGTTCTCCATTTTCAAGCTGTTTTTTAGCCATTGAAAGCGAACGGCTTAAAACAAGAGCTGATTTTCTTTCTTCGGGATTAAGATAGGTATTTCTTGAACTTTTTGCAAGACCATCTTCCTCACGGATTATAGGACAGCCAACTATATTTATATCCATACTCAAATCACAAACCATTTTTTTAATGACCGCAAGTTGCTGAGCGTCTTTTTCTCCGAAATATGCGTTATCAGGACATACTATATTGAAAAGCTTTGTAACTACAGTACATACTCCCTTGAAATGAGTAGGACGGGTTTTTCCGCAAAGTCCCTCTGTAAGATTATCAACCTGAACTCCTGTACAGAAATCTTTCGTATACATTTCAGATGGTGACGGATTGAAAATAAGGTCTGCACCTGTTGTTTTACAGAGAACAGCATCTCTTTCAAGGTCACGGGGATAGCTTTCCAAATCCTCATTTGGAGCAAACTGGATAGGATTAACAAACACACTTACTACAGTTCTGTTATTTTCAAGGACTGATTTTTCAATAAGGGATTTATGACCTTCGTGAAGATACCCCATAGTAGGCACAAACCCTACTGAAAGACCGTGCATTTTCCAGTCCTTCACAATTTTTCTAACTTCTTCAATAGTATGAACTATTGTCATAAAAAATCATCTCACTAACTGAATTAATATAATTTTTCAAGAACATCATCTGAAATAGAGAAAGTATGTTCCTGAGAAGGAAATTCACCGTTTTTCACTTCAGCAGAATAACGGGAAAAAGCCTCTTTCATAACTGAGCCGACATCTGCGAATTTTTTTGCAAATTTTGGAGTAAATCCTCCGAACATTGAAATCATATCCTGATAAACAAGAATCTGACCATCGCAGAATTTTCCTGCACCTATACCAATAGTAGGGATAGAAACTTTTTCTGTTATAATCTTTGCCAGTTTTTCCGGAACACATTCAAGAACTATCGCAAAAGCACCAGCTTTTTCGAGCATTATAGCATCATTTATAAT
Organism: Oscillospiraceae bacterium; assembly: GCA_045611725.1. Classification (GTDB taxonomy): domain Bacteria; phylum Bacillota; class Clostridia; order Oscillospirales; family Ruminococcaceae; genus UBA5884. The sequence goes on along the minus strand of JAZKXQ010000063.1, from coordinate 8,477 downwards.
TTTTCTTGCAGTTTCTTCGGATTTTCCCTGTACTTTAAAGCCTCCGAAAGCGTTTACAGACTGAGGAGTAAGACCAATATGAGCCATAACAGGAATTTGTGCTGATACTATAGCTTTTACCTGTTCAATTATTTCAGCACCACCCTCAACCTTAACTGCGTGGGCGTGACCTTCTTTTATGAGTCTTCCTGCATTCACAACAGCATCATAAACAGAAGTCTGATATGACATAAAAGGCATATCAGCGACTATCAGAGCATTTTTAACGCCTCTTGAAACTGCCTTTGTATGATAAATCATATCCTCCATAGTTACTGAAAGAGTATCTTCATAACCGAGCATAACCATACCGAGAGAATCTCCCACAAGTATAGCATTTATACCACTTTCATCAATAAGCTTTGCTGTTGAAAAATCATACGCAGTAAGCATTGAAAGTTTCTCTTTATTTTTGGAATTTCTGAAAGTAACAGCTGTATTTTTCATTCTACTACCCCTCTTTTCTACTATTAAGTATACCATAAAACAAAGTAAAAGTAAAGATTGAACAGATAAAAGAAAATATAATTATTAAATTCACAAAAAAAAGTATAATTTTTTTAACATATAGTCAAATAAAACCCCTTCGCATATTTCAGCGAAAGGGTTTTTTATTCTATATATCAGATTAATTAAATTCTGAAATTACTGTTTAGCTGGGTCAAGATTTGAGATAAGCTTAACGATGAACTTCTTAACCTGACCGAGGTCTGAAATGTCAACCTTGTTGTCAGCGATTACGTTAGCATTAAGCATACCCTGTGGAGTAAGGTCTGTAGCCTTGATGATGTACTGGTTGAGAGTTGTTACGTCACGAATATCAACGATACCGTCAACGTTTACGTCACCCCAGAGAACCTTGCTCAAGTCAGAACCTGCAGGAGTTGTTGTCTGTGATGGGTCCATAGTTGATGGTGCATTAGTTGTTGTGTCAGCTGGGTCTGTAACATCACCCTTGTCAGTTGTTGTGTCAGCTGGGTCTGTAACATCGCTCTTGTCAGTTGTTGTAACAGCTGGAGTTGTGTCAGCAGGTGTTTCACCCTTACTTCCTGGAGTTACATCTGGGAAGAGCAATGACATATAGCCGAGAGCCATAAGAGTATCACCAGCGTGCCAGAATCTGTGGTATGTGAATTCTGTTGTATCTGTTTCGCCGTTGTCCTTATAGTCTGCTTCGAGAGTTGCATACATTGGATCCTGTTTGTACTTTGTACGGATTGAAAGGAATGTAGCACCCTGGTCAATAGCGTCACCGTTAGGCATTGTGCCCTTATAGTAACTTGGAATAACAACTTTCTGTTCAAAGAGTCTCTTGAAGTTAGGATTCTTGTCAGGCTTAGCAATACCGATGTCATCACGGTAGAGGTTCCACTGTCTGTCGAGGAGTTCCTTAGCCTTGTAGAATGCCTGACCAGCAACTGATGTATCGCTTCCGTCAGAAGCAGCAACGCCGTCAACGCCTTCAGCAGCAGCATAGTGGAGAAGTGTGTTAGCAAATGAAGCCACACAACCCATATCAGCTGAACCCCAAGCAACAACTTCAGCTGAAAGACCCTTATTGTCTGTAGCTGTACCTGTCCAAGTATCAGGTTCACCGCTCCAGTTGAGTGAAGCTGCGATTTCGTATGTACCGTCAGCATTAATCTTGATAGCGTCATTAACAGCCCAAGCTACCCACTTGTCGAGAATCTGCTTGAGAGCGTCTTCCATACTCATACCTGCAACCTTAACGCCAACCTGGTCACCGTCAGTCTTTACATAGTAGTAAAGTTCAGCAAGTCTCTGGAGAGCCCATACCTGGTTACCAATCCAGTGGTTTGAACCTGGGTCGAGGTATACTGGGTGTTCTACATAGAGCATATCATTGAATGTTGCAGAAACCATCTGAGTGCCGCCATCTTCTGTGAGGATACCTTCGCTGTATGGAGCATATCTACCACGGTTAGAGTTAGTAGCACCACCTGCGATAGGACCATTACTTGCCTGGAGCCAGAGATAGAATTCGAGCTGACGAGCGAGTGATGTTTCATAGTCCTTAACAGCATTTTCAGCCTTCATACCTGACTTAAGGTCTGGATCAGCAAGGAGAGCATAAGCTGCGAGTGGGTTCTGATAGAATTCGTGAGCGTGTGAACAACCAATCTGCCAAGTCCAAGAACCATCAAGAGCACCACCCCAAGATGTATACCAGTTTCTGAGGTAGTGAGCACCTTCATAACCCCAGCCCTGTGATGTGCTTTCTGTTGTATCCTTAGCAATTGGCTTATAGTACTTGTCAAACATATTGTTTCTGAGCTGGTCACCCATCTTAGCAGCAAGTGTAGTAACGTTTGAATCGCCTACACCCCATCTGTTAGCAGCGAAAACAGCCTGGATTGCACGGTCTTCAGCGTCAGGAGCGTTTGTATATGACCACTGCTGTGGAACTGTTGTTTCGTTAGGAGCCTTGAATACGCCCTTGATACCCTGCTGTGGGTTACCATATTTGAGTTCTTCAACGCAAGGATGAGGAACTGTTTCCCAACAAGATTCCATAGAACCACGCTGGAATGTATTAATCAATGTGAATGAGTTGCCACTGCCGAAACCATACCAGTTATCAACGTCAGCGAGCCAGTGCATAAGGTAAAGACCCTTGTCTGATGAATATGCTGATGTGAAGTACTTATGAATTGGGTTTGTAGCAGAGTTACCCTGCTGCATAATTGCAACGTCAGTTGCATATTCTTCGATAGTATCAAGCTCTGGGCTGTATGTAGCTGATGGAGTCTTTGACCAGAAACCGCTCTGTTCAGTTGGAATCATAATTTCCATAGTTTTCCAAGCTTTTGCAAGGTCTTTTGAAGAACCATCGAGCTTATCCTTCATAGCAGCCATCCATACGATGTATGACATAGCTTCTGATGTTGTTTCGTGACCGTAGTCAGGAGCTTCAACAATCATAGTTTCAACTGAGTGATAAGGAACACCGAAACCACCACTTGCAACGTTGTCTTTACTGAGGTAGCCGTTTTCCTGACCCTTTGTGATAACATCATCATAGTAGGAAAGGAATCTGTTCTTGTAAGTATCATCACCATAAGCTTCTGGCTTTGTTCTTGTTCCTGCTGCTGAAGCTGTAACAGGAGCAACTGCACTTGTAACCACAGCCATTGAAAGAGCAAGGCTTGTTACTTTCTTCATGTTTTTAGAAATCATTTTAACTTTTCTCCTCTCGTTTAAATAAAATTTAAAAGAATTATCGATTTTTAATAAGTTCATTGTGAACCTACTTGTCTGAATTGCAGCCGGATTTTGAAACCGGCTTAAAATCTAAACACTGTCATAATAACAATGCTGAAAAATAAGTTTCATAATCCTTACACAATTTCTGCACAATTTCTGCACATCTTAATTTTAATACACAATCAATGATTTGTCAATCCCTAATAATTCAACAATATTAACCTCAAATTTATGTGCAATTTGCACTAAACGGACGCTAAACGACTATAAAATCACATAAAAAATCATTTTTACATAATATTTTGTAAATTTTTTCACATAATTTTCACAATATGTATATATACTTTTTTGTAGTTTCAGAAAAATTTTGTTTAAAGTTACATAATGTTAATACTTTGTTAAAATTTTTCTGACATAATTATATGATGAAATATTGTTGTTTCATTACAAAAACAAAAAGAGAGGAGCAAAAAATTTATGGTTGAAATAAAAAATCTGACAAAGCAATATGGTCAGATTAAAGCCGTAAATGATATAAGTTTCAGTGCCGGTGAAAATGAAGTGCTTGGATTTTTAGGACCTAACGGTGCAGGAAAATCCACCACTATGAATATGATAGTAGGCTATCTGCCTCCGACATCGGGAACTGTGCTTATTGATGGAATTGACATTTCCAAAAATCCAAATGAGGCAAAAAAGAAAATTGGTTATCTTCCCGAACTGCCTCCGCTTTATATGGATATGAAAGTTATTGAATATCTGCGTTTCGTTGCAGGTATAAAGGCTATCCCGAAAAGTGAAAGACAGCTCCAGATTGAAAGAGCTATGTCAAGACTTAAAATAACTGATATGCAGAACAGACTCATCAAAAATCTTTCAAAGGGATATAAACAGAGAGTCGGATTTGCACAGGCTATTCTCGGAGAACCTAAAGTTATTATCCTTGATGAGCCTACTGTTGGTCTTGACCCTAACCAAGTCCTTGAAGTAAGAGAGCTTATAAGCAAACTCAAACAGAAACATACTATAATTTTCAGCTCACATATTCTTCAGGAAGTAAGTGCTGTCTGCGACAAGGTTGTAATTATCAACAAGGGCGAAGTTAAGGCTGTTGATACTATGGAAAATCTTGAAAAGAATAATGATGGAAAGATTACTTTAAGCCTTAGAATAACAGGAAATTCCGACAAGGTAATGGATACAATCAAAAAGACAAAAGGCGTTTCATCTGCTGAATACAGTGGAAAAATTTCAGATGATACATCTGAATATATAGCTGTTCTTGACAATGAAAATGCAAGAGCTGAACTTTTGAAGGAAATTTCCTCAAAAGGATTTTCAATTCTTGAAATTCAGACTGTTAAAAAATCCCTTGAAGATATTTTCGTTAAAATTACTCAGGGAAAATAATGCTATAATAGTGAAAGGAATGATAAAATGTTTTCAGTTTATAAAAAAGAACTCCAGTCCTACTTCTATTCTCCTCTCGCCTATGTAGTAAGTGCCGTCTTTATACTTATTTTCTCACTCTCATTCATAGATTGGATTTTAAATCTTAAAACAATAACCTTTGAATTTTCATTCTCAACAATTTTCTATAACAGATTTTATTATCTCATACTTCTTATACCTGCCCTTACAATGAAATGCTTTGCAGAGGAAAGAAAAGGCGGAACCGAAGTTCTTCTTATGTCTGCTCCTCTCAACGTTTTCAAAATTACAATGGGCAAATTCTTAGCCCTCGCAACAGTATACCTTTGTATGATGGCTCTTACATTCGTATTCCCGATAATTGCATTCTTTACAGGTCAGGTTGTATGGTCTGAACTTCTTTGCGGATACATAGGCTTTTTCTTCTGGGGACTCGTTTGTATCGCTCTTGGAATGCTTGTTTCCTCATTCACCGAAAATCAGATTATAGCTGCTGTTCTTGGTGAGGCTATAATGATTGGAATAATGTTTGTTGACACTTTTTCACAGAACAGCTTTGTTGAAAAAAATGAGCTTCTTTATAAATTTATGAACTGGCTTTCTCCTCAACAGAGATTTTATGGATTTTCAAGAGGTATTTTCAGTTTTGATGATATAGTATTCTATATTACAATTATTGCTGTCGTACTCGTTTGGAATATGATTTCCATCGAAAAAAGACGCTGGAGCAGGGGGTAATTAGCAGATGAGCAAAGAAAATAAAGATAAAAATGAATTTCCCGAATGGAATGTAATAGATAACAAAAAAGATTCCCAGACAGATGAAAAAACTACTCCTGCAGAAGAAAAAGAAAAAAAATCTTCTGAAGAACTGGAAAAATCCGAAGTTGCTGAAATTCCTGCTGTAACAGAAAATACAAACCCTCAGAAATCAAAGGAATTTCTTAAAAATATCGGTACTACGGGATTTGCATTGCTTATGGCAATTATAGTAGCAATTGCAGTTATTCCGATAAATCTTATTGCAGGACGTCTTGATATTGAATGGGATATGACTGATAATGCCCTTTATAGTGGTGAACTCAGCGATGTTTCAAAGGAAATAATTGAAAATGCAAATCAGAATATTGAAATATACTTCCTCCTTGACAGAACAGAAATAGACGAGGATTATGAAATAGGACGTGTTTTAAACAATGTTCTTGACAAGTATGATGAATATGATAACGTAACTGTAATTTCAGGCGACCCTGAAAAAAATCCTGAACTGTTTTCTGAATTTTCAGAAAAATATGAAACTCTCAACCCTGGAGATATTATTGTAAAAGGCGAAAATGGTCTTTCAAAACAGGTTCTTGCTACAAATCTTTTCATTACAGAACCTCTTACATCAAATGCAGACAGTGAAAATCCAGAGGATTTTTCATATACATTCGTAGGTGAAAACTATATCACAGGTGCTTTGAAATATGTAACAGACGGTAAAGAACCTTATATATACTTTATAAAAGGTCACGATGAAAAAACCATTGACAAGGATTACACTGTACTTACTGAAATGTTCCAAAGCTATGGATATGGAGTTTCTGATATAAATCTTACAACAACTCCTGAAATTCCGGAAAATGCAGAAGTTCTTGTTATAGCAGCTCCTAAAACTGATATTACTGATGATGAATTTGAAATAATCAGTGAATATCTTGATGAAGGTGGAAAAATGGCATTCCTTCTCTCACCTAATGGAGATGCAATCGACTATACAAACATTGACGCTCTGCTTTATGACTACTCAATTGGTATAGATTATGACAGAGTTTATGAAACAGATGAACAGATGTATTTTACAGATAAATATACAATCGCAGCATATCTCAATGATGAAAATGATGAAAATCTTACCTGGGTTTCAGAAGCCCGTGCATTGATTGAACAGGGTTATCATATTGTTATGCCTGAATCAAGAAGCTTTTATTCATATGATGATGTTGTAAACAATAATTCAGCACTTACTGCCCAGCCTATCATATTTGCGTCACCTACTGCAAGAGCAGAAAATTATGGAGGAGTAGACAAAGTTGGAAACTTTACTGATGGCGAAATACTCTACCTCGCAGCATACGCTCACGATGCAGCAAGAAACGATTCAAAAATTATCGTATGGGGTAATGCTGAATTTGCAGATGATGAAATGTATGAACAGGGATACACTATAACTCCACTTTCAGCATTTATAAGCTCTGTTGCGTGGATGCACGATAACAGCGTTGATATGGGAATAGGAGAAAAATCCCTTACTCTTGACTATATGAAAATCGATACACAGGAAAAAGCTTACAAGATACTTGCTGTTATTATCGCTATTCCTGTAATAGTTGCAGGATTAGGCGTATTCGTATGGCTTAGGAGGAAAAATTCGTGAAAAAGTATCTGAAATTTATAATAATACTTGTCGGATTTATAATAGCGTCTGCTGTGGCTTATATAGCCGTTGACAGCTCCAAATCAAGCGAGGAAAAAGAACTCGCCGAACAGGGTATTGTAAAGCTCTGCACATTTAATTCTTCTGATGTTTCGGAAATGACTGTAACAGATTCAACAGGCACTTATGAATTTGTTTATGAAGATTCCTTGTGGCAGTGGAAAGATGAAGATGATGCTGAATTCAGATGCAATACTACAAAGCTTTTACAAATGACAGATACTCTTTCTTCTCTTACATCTACAAAAATAGTATCTGAAACAGGTGAAAATCCTGAACAGTATGGCTTTGATAAAGGCTGTGAAATTGTCTGCAAAACATCTGACGGAGAAAAATATTCTGTTCAGATTGGTTCTGCAACTCTTACAAATACAGGATATTATGCAAAAAGAACAGATGAAGACACTGTTTATATGATAAGCACTGAAATGGGCGAACTTGTATCTGCTGACAGAAATGCTCTCAAAAGTGCATATATCCTCGATGTAAACCTTGACTCCGTAACAGGTTACAGGCTTGAAAGAGATGGAGAAGTAATTTTCGATGTTGAAAGAGATGAAAACAGCCTCTGGGAAATTTCCGAACCTGTTGAAAATATGAATGTTGATTACTCTGCTGTATCATCAATTTCAGACCTTACAATCAGAGTAAATTCATATAAATTCGTTGAGGAAAATCCCTCTGACCTTTCAAAATACGGACTTGATACGCCATCACATTCAATTGAAATAAAAACAGCTGATGATTCCTCAACAGTACTTTTTGGAGATATTCCACAAGATGATACCTATGGAATATATGCTCTTACAGAATACAACGGAAATTCCCAGGTAGTCCTTTTCCCTAAAGAATCAAACGTATTCAAAAAAGTTACACAAGATGTTCTTATAGATAATCTTTATGGCTATCAGAACAGCAAAGTTGATACTGTAGACCTTGTTATAGAAGGTCAAAAAGTTCAGATTTCTGTAAATAAAGATAATACCTATAAATTTAATGGTGTTGAAATTACAGATGATGAACGTATAAAGCTTTGCAGTGAATTTTTCCAAAGTTTCAATGTTGCACCTCTCGGAGAAATAGATAATGATGCCGAAGTTGATATGTCACAAGAACCAGCCCTTGAAATAAATTATAAATTCAGAGATGATACAGAAGAAAAATCTGCTTTCTATAAGGGTGAAAATTGTTATTACTTTGTAAGAGATGGAGAATATACAGGAGTTACAGTTTCAAACGATACAATAACAGCAATTAAAGCCTCATATGCAGGAATAATGAACAGAGTTTCCGAAGAAATATC
>JAZKXQ010000062.1:0-3762 GCA_045611725.1 Oscillospiraceae bacterium | reverse complement strand
TACTCTCTTTTATGTTTATAAAATGGCTTTTCAGCATAAGTTATTTTGTTTCAGAAAAACAAAGTTTTTTAGTTTCACGCAAAAAAAGTTCAAATCTTGTAAAAGGTAATTTTTTCAAAACATTATTCTCATTTTTTGTCTGGCAATTATGTGCAATTTTTATAATGCTTTCTATTATTATTGCTTTTGCTTTTTCAGTATGTATACTAATAAAACTGAATGTACTATCTTTTGATACAATAAAAATTATTTCTTCATTCAATAGGAGTGTTATAAAATGTTTTTCATTTTTTTCAGTGCCTTTTATATGTTCTTTTATATGTACTGAATGTTGTTGTCGAAGAAACAGACTTTCAGAAACTTTTATATATAATACAGGGCATATAAAAAAATCAAATCATTTTTCAACAGGTATATTTTCTTTTATACTGGCATTTTCATTATTTGTTGACATATTTCTTTCCTTGGATATTATAAAAAATGGTATAGAAATTAATATGGAAATTTTTAATGAAACTCAAATTTCAGCCCATAGAGGAGATTCTAAAAATGCTCCTGAAAATACAATACCTGCATTTGAAATGGCAATTGAAAAGAATGCACATTGGATTGAGCTTGATGTTCAGGAGGCTATGGACGGCACTGTTATAGTTATGCACGACAGTAATTTTAAACGCACGGCAAAAACAGATAAAAATGTATGGCAGGTTAATTATTCTGATATAAGAAAATTTGATGCAGGAAGTTCATTCAGTGTAAAATATAAGGGAACACAAATTCCCGTACTTGATGAAGTAATGAAACTTGCAAAAGGCAAAATAAAACTCAACATAGAGATAAAGCCAAACGGATATGAAAAAAATCTTGAAAAATCCGTTGCTGATATTATTAAGCTTTATGATATGGAAGATGAATGTGTAGTTTCATCATTTTCAGCAGAATCATTAAAAAAGATAAAGGCTGAAAATCCAGATATAAAAACAGCTTATATAATGTCTGTTGCAGTTGGGAATATAAAAGATATACCATATGCAGACGCATTCAGTATAAATTCAGTTTTTGTTTCTGAAAATCTTGTTGATTCAGTCCATTCGGCAGGTAAGGAAATTTATGTATGGACTGTGAATACAAAATCAGAAATGATAAAAATGAAAGAATATGATGTGGATAATATTATAACTGATAATCCCGAACTTGCTTTGGATATTATTAATTCCTCGGAATATGATGATATAATTATAAGCTTTATTTCACATCTTTTCGGAAAAATATAGACTACAGGAAAGCAGGTGTATAATTTTGTTACTGATAATATGGTTTATACTTCCTTTAATACTTATTCCGTCAAATATAGTTCTGGCTGTAAAGTATAATAATCTGAAGAAAAAATATTTACCTCCTGCTCAGAATATTGAAATACTGCCATTTTCGGATAATAAATTGAAATCTGATAGAATAGCTGATAAAAATAATATAAATCCTGTAAATATAATTCTTATTATCGGTGTTATGTTTATTGTTATGGCAGGAGTAATATTTTCAGTTGCAAACTGGAACAGTATGGGCAGTACTTTAAAGACTTTTATTGTATTTTCTGCCTCTGTTTCTTTCTATATATTCGGATTTATTTCAGAGAAAAAATTGAAACTGAAAAAAACAAGTATATCTTTTTTTACTCTTGGAAGTATTTTTTTACCGGTTGGAGTTGTTGTTGCAGGATATTTCAGGCTTTTTGGTCAATGGCTTTCATTTGAAGACAATGGAAAAAATATAATTCTTATGATAGCTTTTATAATCCTCACTATAACAATGGGAATTAATTCTATAAAATACCGTTCAATAATATTTGCATATGCTTCTCTGTGTTCAACATCATTTGCTGGAATGTTTATGATACACGGTCTTATCTATGACCTCAATTTATCCTATCTGTATCCTTTATGCTATGCTTTGTATGCGTTTACAGTAATCTTTACAAGTAGAAATGCAACATATAGTAAGCTTTTCAAACCTTTTCAGAAAACTATGGATAATTTTCTGATTTTAAATACATATCTTTTTAGTATCTTGTCCCTTTTCAATATTTCTGATTCAAATAAGTTATATGCTTTGTCATTAATTGCCTTTTCTTTTATGTTCCTCAGTGGAATTTTCCACGAAAAAATAAAAACGGGGGGAACTCTACCTTATGCTGTATTCCTTGTAGCAGGATTATCAAAATTTATTAATGCAAATGGTTTTTCAGAGTATATGCTTGTATTCTGTCTGCTGTCATTGTTTTCTGTTGTAATAGGTAACTTTAAATTTATATCAGTATCTATGCATAATTCACTTAATAATCTGTCTGTTATTTCCACAGCTATTATTATTGCTTTTTTTATGTCAGGAATGTCGTCTGATTATTATTCTGCTGATATAACTTCCTTAATCTCTTTAATATGTGTTTTTGTTAATTGTATATGGCTTATCTACATCTGTAAAAATACCAATGCTATTATAGTAATTCCATTTATTGCAATAGGTATTTCTCATAATTTAAGTCTTATGATAAGCCATAACTATAATTATATTTTAAATTCAACATTTTTAGTGGTTATATTTTCATTTTTTTATTCTACAAAAATTCGTTCCATTATTTCCGATGTACTATTCTGTTTATATGCTCTTGTAATCTGTATGATTACAGCAGATTATCATTCGCAAACAGGTATTATATCTACAATTGCCCTTGTTTATATACTGACGCTGATTTGTCTTGATGGTAAAAAAAGAATACGTTCTGTTATTTCTTCATATTTTATAATTCCTGCATTATTTTCTGGTATCAACCATTTTTCATATTTTACAGGAGATGTATTATTAACGGCAAGAATTTTATTTATCATTACAGCTCTATCATCTTTTATACTTCCTCTTTTCAGCAGAAAAAATTTTACTGTTTTAAGAATGTCAAAGGGTATTGAATTTTGGTTATATTTAATATGCTTTATCAACCTTTATGATAATGTATTTCCATACTTTTTTGTAGTCGCATTGTGTAGTGGTATAAGATGTACAATACTTTATCAATCAAAATTCTATGACAGAGCTGTTTTTTATTTATATGCTTTGATGTTTTATATAACTCTTGGGAATATCTATCTGTTTGAAGTAAATATTCAGAAATTCTCATTTATACTTGCAATTAATTCATTGCTGTTTATGATTTCATATTTTATAATAAAGTACAGAATTAAAAATAAATTTTTCTTAAATCCTGTATACTATTTTTCAAGTATTGCAGTAAGTATTGCTATGCTTTTGATACATACACATACCGAAGATATTATAAAACAAAATTATTATTGTGTTTTCTGGCTGATTGTATCTTTAACATCATATGTATATTCATATTGTTTCAGAGGAAATAATTTATCGGGATTTATTTCGGCTTATTCTTTTATATCTATTCTCTATAATGTTGGTATGAATAATTTTTCATATGAAAATGGTTCAATGATTTTATGTACTGCATTGATTTTAATATCTGTCAATGTTTTAGGAAAAATTATACATAAAATTATGAAAGATAATTTGAAAGTTTCCTCCTCGTGTGAATGGTGGCTTGTAATATTATCAGCAATACCAGTACTTCTGACATTATGGAATTGTCTTGATGGAAATGCAGAATGTCTTAAATGGAATTTCTTTTCTTGGATTTTATTATCATTATATTTGATTCTTCTCATAAAAGAAAAGCAACAAATAAGAAATAATATACTT
>JAZKXQ010000061.1:0-4085 GCA_045611725.1 Oscillospiraceae bacterium | reverse complement strand
AAAACATACGCTGCCACCAATTTTTATATATTTTTCAGCGTCTTCCCTGTCAGTCGCACCTATATCTATATATAATTTGCTTACTGACGGCATTGTATTTTTTTCATCTGCTGAAAGATTATGAACAGCCTTTGAAGCGATAACTCCGTTTATTCCGTCTTTTCCGACCTTAACGTGTCTGCCGGTAATTACAGCGGTATCAATTCCTCCCACAGTGGAGAATGAAAGAGTACCATCTGATTTGATATTTGTAACTATAAAGCCTACTTCGTCCATATGAGCGTCAAGAAGAAGCTTTTTTGAAGGAGTTTTTCTGCCTTTTTTGAAAGCTATCACATTTCCAAGATTATCAATATGATATTCACATTTTCCCTCTATCTGACTGCATATATACTCCCTTACAGCAGTTTCATCTCCAGATATTCCGTTAATAGTACACAATTTTTCAAGATGTTCAAGCATTCTTTCCGCACCTCCTTATATATTCAGCTATAAGCTTTGCAGTATTTTCAACATCTAATACCTCAATCTCCTCTGTCGGTGTATGCATATATTTAAGAGGAATTGAACAGGTAACCGATTTTACTCCACACCTTGTAACGCTGAAACGGTCTGCATTAGTTCCTGTAGAACCTCCCATAACTTCTATCTGATATGGTATTTCCATTTCCTTTGCAATATCTATAAGCTGATATGAAAGTTCTCTGTCAAGAGTAGGTGAAATACCTATCATACAGCCTTTTCCCATTTTACCGCATTTTTCTTCTGAATCGTCTGCTGTAAGGGCAAAGCTTACATCTACAGCAATAGCTATATCGGGATTTATTTCATATGCCATAATCATTGCACCACGTTCTCCGAGTTCCTCCTGTGAGGAAAAAAGAACTGTAAAGCTACACGAGAGATTTTCAATATCATTTTTAAGAATTTCAAGCATATAAAGTATTGAAGCTACTCCGCATCTGTCATCGAGGGATTTGCCTGTTATTCTGCCATTAAGCAATTCCCTGCATTTCGGAGAAAAGGAAATTGTATGCCCAAGCGATACTATTTCTTCAAGCTGTTCTTTGGAATATCCTGTATCTATGCATATATCAGTCATTTCAGGCACTTTTTTATCTCCGTCCGAAAGATGAGGAGGAGTTGAGCATATTATTCCATTTATGTTCTTTTTACCGTGTATAACAACCTGCTGTGCTGAAAGTAATCTTCTGTCAAGACCTCCGAGATTGCTTACTTTTATAAATCCGTCATCTGTTATATATGAGCATATCATTCCAATCTGGTCAATATGAGCGTCTATCAGAATATGAGGCTTATTTTCGCATCTTTTACCAAAATGACCTATTACGCAGTTATTCTTTATATATGCGTTGTCCGTATACTCTTTAAGATGTGAAAGTGCTGTATTACACGCATTTATTTCATTTCCGGAAACTCCGTCAGAATCTGCAAGTGAAAAAATAATTTTTTTCAAATCCATAATTACAGCTCCTTTACAATTTTCTTGAAATGATTTCCTCTTACTTCAAAATTAGGATACATATCAAAACTTGCACACGCAGGTGAAAGAGTTACAACATCGCCTTCCTGAGCGACTTCCTTAGCCTTTGAAACAGCCTCCTCAAGAGTTGAAACCCTGTATATTTTAAGATTTTCAGCATTATATCCTTCATATTCAGTAACAGCCTTTTCAATCTTATCAGCAGTAGCTCCGAGAAGTATAAGTATCTTTACTTTTTCATTAACAGGCTTTGCAAGAGGTTCAAACGGTATCTTCTTGTCATATCCTCCTGCAATTACAATAAGCTTCTGACTGAATGAATTAAGACCTGCAAGAACTCTTGTCGGACTTGTAGCAATACTGTCATTGTACCATTTTACCCCGTCAATTTCACGGATAAATTCTATTCTGTGTTCAACTCCGCCAAAATTCTGTGCAACATCTTTCATAGTTTCAGGAGTAACTTCTCCCCATACAGCAGAAATTGCTGCAAGATAATTTTCAGCATTGTGAATACCTGGTATTCTTATATCAGATGTACTCATTATTTCTGTTATTTCACCATAATTGTTATAGCATAAAACATTGTCATCTCTTAAAAATGCACCACATTCAACCTGATTTCTTCTTGAAAACTTAACAAGCTTTCCTCTTACAAGGTCTGAAAGATTATTTGTTATTTCATTATCAAGATTAAGAACAGTTTTTGAGAATGCATTCTGATGAATTATAAGATTTTTCTTTGAATCTATATATTCCTCCATAGTACCGTGAACATCAAGGTGATTAGGAGCTATATTTGTTATAAGTGCAACATCAGGAGATTTTCTCATTGAAAGAAGCTGAAAGCTTGAAAGCTCTACAACAGCAACATCATTTTCATCAATCTGTTCAATAATAGGAAGTAATGCACGTCCTATATTTCCACCTTTATGGACTGTTTTTCCAGATTTTGAAAGCATTTCGCTTATAAGTGTTGTTGTTGTTGTCTTTCCGTCAGAACCTGTAACAGCATATATTTTACAAGGACAAAGGTCAAAGAAAAGCTCCATTTCAGATGTTATTACAACACCTTTTTTTCTTGCTTCTGTAAGAACTTCATTATTATAGTACATTCCAGGTGTACGGAAAACAAAATCGCAGGAATAAACTGCATCAAGATAATTTTCACCGAGAGAAAATTCAGCACCGAGAGATTTCAGAACATCATATGTTTCTCCAAGCTGTTCTGCTGATTTTCTATCACATACTGTAACACGATATTCCTTTGAAAGAAAAAGCTTTATCAAATCGAAATGACTTACACCTGTACCTATAAAGGCAACGTGACTTCCTTTTGTTTCATTAAAAAACTGAGTTGCTTTGCTCATTAAAACAAGCCTCCTGAAATTATAAAATCAGGCTGTATATCTGAAAACAGCCATACATTTTATATTATACCAATAACAAGTAAAAAAATCAAGTAAAACATAGATTTTCAAATACAGCCAAGGGAAATACTCTGATTGGAATTTATTATACAAAATTTCATTCAGAAATTAATTTCAGGACTGATTATGAACAAAGTAATAATAAAATAATTACGTAATGGTTACATTTGCTTATAAAAATTACTTAATGCTTACACTACTTCTATGTATTTACCATTTTTCGACACCTATTTATTACATTCATAATGAAAATTTACCGTCATATTATATATATTTTTAGTAATTCATATGCAAAAAAGTATTAATACAGTAAAAAATATTCTGCATAAAATTACATTTCAGTTACAATAAATACAAAATAATTAAAAATTAACAATTTGTCTACTGAACGTTAACAAAAATTCAATATATACAATGAATATTAATGCTATAATTGGCTTGTAACATTTCAGTAACTTTTGTTACTGTTGATTAAAAGAAAATTTTTCTCAAGAAATATAAAATGTAAGGAGTTTATTTATGAAGTCAATTAAATTCAAAAAGGCGATTACTTCTCTCGTAATGTCCTTAGCAGTTTTTATGACATCAGCGTTTTCATTAAATACACAGACAATAGAGGCAACATCTGAATCAGTTACATATTTTTCAGATTCAGCAAGTAGTTTTACAATAGAAAATTATACTGAAGAAGAAGTTGATATGATTTGTGCTGTTGTTGAAAGAGAAGTAGGTGGTCTTTCCGTTCAGTCCAAAAAGGTAGTAACAAGCGTTATAATAAACAGAGTTGCTTCCTCTGCTTTTCCAAACACAGTATATGATGTTCTCCATCAGCCTAATCAGTTCAAAACTATAAAAAATTATTATACAAACGAAAGACCTGTTCAGCTTTCAACAAGAATTGCTGTTTCCTATGTTCTTAAAAGTGGTATTGATTGTGCAGATGGTGCATTATATTTCTATGCCCCTGCCGTTATTGATTCAATAGATAAAACAAACTGGTTTGAATCAAAGCTTGAGTTCCTCTTTGAAGTTGATGGACAGAGATACTTCAAGTAAAAACATTTTTCTATGAGCATATCTGATTGATTTCAGATATGCTTTTTTTATTTTTGGTTATGTTGATTTTTTCATCTGCGTATGATATAATATGT
>JAZKXQ010000060.1:0-3935 GCA_045611725.1 Oscillospiraceae bacterium | reverse complement strand
TATATCTTTTATTTGGGTGTCCTTTAGGCATTAAAATGCCCCCTTTCGTTAGTTTTAATTTGGTATATTCTTATTATACCACATTGTCTAACAAAAGGGGAACATTTCATTTGATGATGTTTCGAGAGTATTTTTATTAAATGAAATTTAATTTTGCAATAAATCAGAGGTAAAAACAGTTGTTTGTTCAATATCGGAATTTGAATAATCTTTAAAACATATGTTAAGGTCAACACGTCCTTCAATTCCGTCAACCTTTCCTTCAGATGTATATTGCCACATAGTAAAATTATACGGGAATAATGGCATTTCAGCATATTCTGCAAGCCATATATCATATTTTTCAAGTTCTGAAATATCATACTGTTCCATAGCTTGAGTTCTGTTTGCATATAGCATAGGTGTATAACCTGCTTGTTCTATTATTTCACAGAATGCAATACAGCTTTCTGTCATTTTCTCATATCCTTCAACAGGTGTTCGTGCATTTGATTTCTCAACAGGTTCCCAATCATAAGCTACAGGGTATGTAATATTATAGCCTTTAAGATTTTCTACTACAAAGTTAGCTTCTTCAATAGCCTCCTGCACATTCAGAGATTGCGAAAAGAAATATACCCCTACATCTATTCCCACAGATTCAGCACCTTTTATATATTCATCAAATTTTTTATCAATAAAAAGGTCTGCCGATTCATAACCACGGTATCCCAATCTAAGCATTACAAAGCTGATTCCCTCTGATTTGAGAAGTTCCCAGTCAACTTCCTTCTGATAGTATGAAATATCAATTCCATAGCAGGAAATTAATTCTCCATTATCATTATAATATTTCTTCCAGCCGTCTTCATTTTTTATATTATTAAGCTTGTACTTATGCTTTGGAGGCTTTTTTAAGCTTTCCTGTCTGAATTTTTCATTGGCTATCGTTTGTGTAATATTGTTTCCTGTATCCTGTTTAAGAGAACTATATAGTATAAATATAAGTGAAATTATTATAATAATTATACACAAAACGGAAATTATGAATGAGATTTTATGTTCTGTTATAAATTTCTTTAAATTTTCTTTCATTAAAACAGAGAACTCCTTTTAATTTTTTTATTCTGTCCCATATGTTACTTTAATAAATTCGTCAATGGTAGTTATACCTTTGATTACCAAATCAAGAGCATTTTCTCTCAATGATGACATATTCTGAACATTTCTGGAATAGTCATAAATCTTCTGCATATCATCTCCGTTTGAAATCATAGTTCTGATATTTTTATCTGTACAGAATATTTCGTGAACAGCAATTCTTCCTTTATAACCTGTGTTATTACAATAATTACAGCCTTTTCCTTTTTTGAGAGTATTTAAATTAATTCCAAGTATTCTTTTTTCTTCATCAGAAACTGAATATTCATATACACAATGAGTGCATATCTTCCTCATAAGACGCTGTGCAATAGTACCTATAAGAGAATTTGCTGTCAGATAATCGGGAACTCCCATATCACGAAGTCTTACCACTGATGAAATAGCGTCATTTGTATGGAGTGTTGAAAGTACAAGGTGACCTGTTATAGCTGCTCTTACAGATGTTGAGGCAGTTTCAGAATCTCTTGTTTCTCCTACCATTATAATGTCAGGGTCTTGTCTTAATAAAGCTCTTAATCCTGTATCAAATGTAAGCCCTGCAACATTATTTACCTGCATCTGATTTACTCTTTTTATGTTTTTTTCAACAGGGTCTTCAATAGTTGAGATATTAACCTGTTTTTCGGCAAGGGCTTCAAGCATCATATATAAAGTTGTAGTTTTACCAGAACCAGTAGGTCCTGTTATATAGATAATTCCGTGAGGTGAACGAAGCATATTTTCTACAATATGGAATGTATTTTCATTCATTCCAAAATACTTGAAATTGTCAATAGGTTTGTCATTTGATGATAGAAAACGCAGAACAGCTTTTTCTCCAAATATTGTAGGTATTACAGAAACTCTTATATTTATTACCGAATTGTTTAATACTGTTTTGAAATGTCCGTCCTGAGGAAGTCTTTTTTCGGCAATATCAAGATTTGACATTATTTTTATTCTTGCTATAACAGATTGGTGAAGGGATTTAGAAAGAGTTACATAATCAATAATAACACCGTCTGTTCTTACTCTTACAGAAGTATTTTTCTCGAATGGTTCAATATGTATATCGCTTACATTTTTTGTATCTCCCATTTCAAGCAGACTATTTATAAGCTTTATTACAGGTGCATCATCTTCTTCATCATCAATCGGTAGTTCCACATCAGGCATTTCATTCTGTATAACAGATGTATTGGCTTTTTTTACTGCAATTTTCGCTTCTGCTTCGGAGTATGCTGTAATTATTGCTTTTTTTATTATATGGGATTCTGCAAGAAGTATCTCCACAGGCATTCCTGTAATCTGCGTTATATCTTCCTGTGCATAGAAATCAAGAGGGTCACTCATTGCTACGAAAAGCCTTCCACTGTCCTCGTGAACTGCAATTGCATTATATTTTACAGCAAGTTGTCTTGGTATTCTTGAAACAGAATCTATATTTATATGGGATTTTGAAAGATTTACAAGCGAAAGATTAAGACGTTTTCCCAATGCCTCAAGAACCTGCTTTTCAGTTACAAATCCCATATCTATAAGAATTGTTCCAAGACGTTTTCCCTCCTGTTTCTGTTTTACAAGAGCCTCATCAATCTGTTGCTGGGTTATATATCCGTCTTCTTTAAGGACTTCTCCTATTGGAATATTTTTCAATTTAATTCACCTCTGTACATATAAATTTCAATACTCATATTTACAGAAAACATATCATCTTTTTCCTCGGATATTGAAAAATTTTTAATGCATAATGAATTAATGGAATTTATATGCTCTGTAAGAGAAATTATATTTTTATATTTATCTGTAAATGAAAATGACACTTCTGCAACTGATATGACATTTGAAACGTCAGTATCAGTATCTGTTTCCTGTGAATATTCCTTGGAAGATTCATCAGCAGGAATACAAAGTGGAATTGCTTTTTTTATTTCAATGGATAATGGCGAAATTCTGTTTTCAGAAAGAATATCAGTTATCATAAGGCTTATCTCTTCGGGAGTCATTTCATCTGAAAATATTTTTCTTAATTCTTTGAAATCATTCTCATATTTATCAAGTTCTTCAAGCATTTTTTCAGTATCTGAAATTGACATATTATTTATAAGAGCATCACGGCTCATACAGGCAGTATTATATTCAAGCTCGAGCAATTCAGCTTTTTTCATATCCGGAGAAATAAAAACTCTGTATGCTATTACACAGAGTAGTATACAGGAAAGAATAGTTATAAGCTTTTTTTGTGGATATGTTATATCAATATTCATATTCTGTTTTTTCTCCTTCCTTTTCAAAAATGCATACTACTGAGAATTTAAATCCGTCATCTACGGAAGTATATCCCGAAAATTCAATATCTGAGCATTTTCCACATTCTCTTAAATTTTCTATATATTCCGAAATTTCAGAAACTGAAACAGAATGACATTCAATAACAAGCGAGGCTTTTTCGCAATCATAATCATATGATTGAACAGAAATATTTCTGAAAGAATTTATTTCTTTAAGCAGTTCAGCAGATAATTCAGGATAACTTAAAATATATTCTTCAACTTTTTTCATATCTAAAAAATTTTCTTTTATTTCATCTGTTTTTGATTGTATTTCTCCCATTTCATCGAATTTTTCATCATTGAAAATATTATTGACTTCAAAATTTACATTTTCAATGCTTTTTTCAAGATTTAGAGTTCTTGTTCTGAAAAAAATTACACAAGAGGATATTACGATTAAATACGCTACAATGATTGAAATTAAAGTTAAAGTTTCACGATTTTTAACTGTAATTGAATTTGTTTTTCTGTAAGCTGAAT
>JAZKXQ010000059.1:0-4715 GCA_045611725.1 Oscillospiraceae bacterium | reverse complement strand
TCAGCAAGACCTCTTATTTCCTGTGTAACAACTCCAAATCCTTTTCCGTTTTCTTTTGCTCTTGCAGCCTCAATATAAGCATTGAAACCAAGGATTCTTGTGTTAAGTGCAATATCCTGTATATGTTTTACAGTTGATTTTGCAGAGTTGATTTCTTCCGAGGATTTTTTTGTTATACTCTGGAGAGTATGAAAATCATCATAAAGTTTTTTCATATGTTCATTGTTGTTCTGTATAAGTTTTTCAGCGTCCTCAAGCTGTGACATAATTTGATTGCTTATACCAGAAGAATTTAAATTCATAAAAAACACCCCTTTTTTTATATATTCTGCAAAGCAGAATTGAATATCTTTTCAATATTTTTATAACGCTGTATGTGTAGAATATATAGCGAAATTTTCCAACAACGTCCCTGTAAGTCGGATTTTCTTATGTATTTAAGCTATGTATCACATTTTTTATCACTCCCGTTTTTTGTATATTATAAAAAAACTTCATCATTTAATATTAATTTTATAACATTATCTCAATTTTGTCAATAGATATATAAAAATCATTTTATTATGATTTTAGCAATTTTACTTGACTTAATGTAAAACAATTTGTATAATATTAATATAACTTTTGCTAAAGTCTGCTTTTTACCAGAACAGTATGTTCAAATTCCAATGAAGGTGAGGAATGAAAATGAACTGTAGGAAATGTAACAGTACGTGGTTTACAAGTCCTGAAATTTCAAAAAGATTAAGGGAATGTCCTTTTTGCAGAGCTGCTCTGTATCAACGTGAAAAAAAAACTATAAAAGCTGATATGAATATAGTAAGAAAAAATATTTCAAGTACTCTCGCTTATATTATGTGCGAATACGGCGAAAGGGTAATGTGGAACAGGAATAAGCTTAATGCTTATATTTATGATATTGCTCCTGCATTGAAAAAAGAAAGAAGAAGAATAAAGGTTGCTTTCAAAGTAGGTGCTGTGACGCTTCTCGAAGATGCTTATAAAAAGGGAAGTGATGAAAAGAATATTGCTGTGGCACAGGCTGTTTCAAAGCTTATGAATGATGCTGATGTTGCCGAAACTGCTGCAAGAGAAACAATTGAATATTTTACAGCGGCTTTCGGTTGGAATATTTCCTCAAAATCAAAAGAGGAAAACTGGGCTGAAAAGGCTTCAGAGGCTTATGAAAAGGAAGATTATACAACAGCTTTGCGTTTTGCAAAACTTGCAGCGTCATATGGAAACGCTGCCGCACAGAATATACTTGCTGAATGTTTTTACTGGGGTCACGGAATACCCGTTGATGAGGTAAAGGCTGTTGAATGGTATAAAAAAGCTGCCGAAAATGGTGATTCAAATGCTATGTGCAGTCTTGGTGACTGTTATGCAAGTGGTATAGGAGTTCTTCAGAATATGGAAAAAGCAAGAATGTATTATGAAAAATCTGCCTCTATGGGCAATAAACGTGCTTTACTCGAACTTTAAAACGGAGGTGATTAAAAATGGTTTCTTTTTCACAGGGTCAGAGTATTCCCATAAGTATCGGTGGAAACGCTGAAATTATTGAAAAGCTCGGAGAAGGTGGTCAGGGTTCTGTTTACAGAGTAAAATATATGAATAAACAATATGCTCTGAAATGGTATAATCATAATATGAAAAATCCTGCAAAATTTTACAGTAACCTTGAAAATAATATAAGCAAAAATGCTCCTTCAGAATTTTTTTTATGGCCTAAATTCATTACTTCAAAATATGCCGGAAGTTTCGGCTATCTTATGGATTTAAGACCTCCCGATTATTATGAATTTTCAGATTTTCTTCTTGCAAAAGTTAAGTTTGAAAGCGTAGGTGCTGTTATAAATGCCGCTATATGTATTGCCGACGCTTTCTGTAAACTCCATAGAAACGGTTTTTCCTATCAGGATTTGAATGATGGCAATTTCTTTATAAACAAAACTACGGGCAATGTTCTTATATGTGATAATGATAATGTTGCTCCGTATGGTGAAAATCTCGGAATTGCAGGTAAATGCAGATATATGGCTCCGGAAGTTGTCAGGAATTTTAAATCTCCTGATATACATACAGACCGTTTTTCTCTTGCAGTAATTCTTTTCAGATTGCTTTTTATTGACCACCCTCTTGAGGGCAGACGCACAATGTGTCCGTGTCTTACTGAACAGCTTGAGCATAAATTCTATGGAACAGAACCTGTTTTCATATATGACCCTCTTAACGATTCAAACAGACCTGTAAGAGGAGTTCACGCAAATGCTATGAGATTCTGGAATGTATATCCGGAATTTATTAAAAATGCTTTTATAAAGGCTTTTTCACACGATGTCATTACAGGCAAAATCCCAAGAATTACTGATAATGAATGGAAAAATATATTTCTTAAACTTCGTGACTGTACGGTTAAATGTCCGTGCGGAAAGGAAACTTTCCTTAATCTTAAAGTTCCTTCCACAGTATGTATGAATTGTGGCTCGGAAATTCCTTTGCCTCCTGTACTTAAAGTTACTTCTCATACAGTGGCACTTTTCCCAGAGAGCAGAATTTATAAATGTCATACTGAAAATACAAATGATGATTTTACAACCGTTCAGGGAGAAGTAATAAGAAATGTTAAAAAACCTTCAGTATGGGGTATTCGTAATGTCAGTGGAGAACCGTGGAAGGCTCTTTCAAAAAGTGGTGAAGTTAAAATTATTGAAAATAATGAAGTTGCTGTAATTACCCGTACAGAACTTATTAAATTCAAAAATAACACTGCAAAAATTGTTATATGCAAAGGAGATTGATTTTAAATGAGCAGTATTTATGATGAAGTTACTCAGGTTGCAAGACGTACAATGGTGCTTTTTTTCCTCGTGGATACTTCGGGAAGTATGGAGGGCGAAAAAATAGGTGCTGTTAATTCAGCAATAGAAGATGTTATACCTGAAATAAAAAGAATATCAGAAGAAAATGCAGACGCACAGATAAAAATTGCTGTTATGAATTTTGCAACAGAGGCTGTCTGGATGACTCCAGAACCAATAGATTCAGAGGATTTTTCGTGGCAGTATCTGACTGCTGAAGGTCTTACTGCATTCGGTGAGATGTGTCTGAAACTTAATGAAAAGCTTTCAAGAAATGAATTTATGAATAATGCTACAGGTTCATTCGCTCCTGCAATATTCCTTCTTTCAGATGGTGAACCTACTGATGAATATAATGACGCTCTTGAATTGCTTCGTTCAAATAACTGGTTCAAAAAAGCAATAAAAGTTGCTCTTGCTATAGGTGATGACGCTAACCACGATGTTCTTATGGATTTTACAGGAAGCAGAGAAAGTATACTTACTGTATATTCTCCGGAAACTATGAGAAAAATGATAAAATTTGTAAGCGTTACAGCTTCCCAGATTGGAAGTAAAAGTTCCAATACGCCTTCCCAGGAAGAAGCTCCCGACGCTGTTGAGGAAAAACAGGAAACATTTA
Organism: Oscillospiraceae bacterium; assembly: GCA_045611725.1. Classification (GTDB taxonomy): domain Bacteria; phylum Bacillota; class Clostridia; order Oscillospirales; family Ruminococcaceae; genus UBA5884. Next base: position 1,229 of record JAZKXQ010000059.1, on the reverse strand, counting down.
ATAAAGCTCTTGCTTCTTTCGATTACGAAAAAACAGATGATGTGGAAGATGATGACCTTATATGGTAATCACGAAAGGATTTTAATCTGATGAAAACCTACAGAGCGTTCAGTATTACAACAGCAGGTGCTTCACATCTCCAGAAAGGAATGATATGTCAGGATTCCTCGGGAGCTGTAAATTATCCCGGATATTCTGCGACAGTAGTATGCGACGGACATGGGGGTCAGGATTATTTCCGAAGTCATATAGGTTCGTTTTTTGCCAAAGAAGCTTTTTTTAACAGCCTCTGTGATGATTCGCTTTTTGAATATTGCCGTAAGGCAGAAAATCAGAAAGAATATGACAGACTTCTGATTCAGCTTGAAAAATGCATAATTTCAGAATGGAATAACAGTGTTCTTGAGCATTATCTCAGAAATCCTTTTACTGAGGAGGAGCTTTCCTCATTACTTTCGGATTCCCGTGGAGAATATGAAAGAGGAGAGTTTATCGAGAGAGCTTATGGAACTACGCTTATTGCTACGGTGGTTACAGAGGATTTCTGGTTCTGTATACATATAGGTGATGGCAAATGCGTTGTTCTCGATAAAAATCAACAATGTATACAGCCTGTACCGTGGGACGAAAGATGCTTTCTTAATAATACCACCTCATTGTGCGATATGGACGCTATAAGCTGTTTCAGACATTATTTCAGTACAGATGTTCCAGAGGCTGTTTTTATATCCTGTGATGGAGTCGATAACAGTTTTACAGATAATGATGCTTTTAACGATTTTTACAGGATTGTTGCTTCATCTTTCGTTGATATGAATTTCGATAATGCCGTTCAGGAACTTTCAGGTTATCTTCCTGTTCTTAGCGAAAAAGGTAGTGGTGATGATATTTCAGTAGGTGGTATAATAAATACAGCTACTTATCATTGCTGATAACTGATAGTCCTGAATATTAAATAAATTGTATTTATTATATTTCAGAATAAAAACAGTATTGTCAAAATAAAAAAATTATGGTATAATTTTATTTAAAGATGTTTAAATTAATCAGATAACAGTTTCTCAAGGAGGCTTTTAAATGAAACGAAATCAGTCATCGGAAAAAAGGATGACTTCAACCAGTAAAGCCGCTGCTTTTATGGTGGCTCTTGGTCAGGAGGGGGCGGCTGAAGTTTTTAAATACCTTAAAGATGAGGAAATTGAAAAACTTGCTCTCGAAATATCTCGTAT
>JAZKXQ010000058.1:0-5767 GCA_045611725.1 Oscillospiraceae bacterium | reverse complement strand
AGCAGGGGTTTTCTGTGAATGATTTTTGTAGTCGATTTTGTACAAAATTTTAATTGAGGTATTTTAAAATAATATTGAATATGTTATAATAAGAATGTAATAAATTTTGAGGAAAAGAGTGATTTGATGACTGAAAAAACTATTAAAGTTGATAACAGCGAACAGCTCCTTAATCTGTTCGGAAACTATGACTCAAATATAAATACGATACAACGAAAATATAATGTTGTAGTTCTCAGCCGTGGAGAAGATATAAAGGTAACAGGCGAGGAGAGAAATGTCAAAGAGGCGTCAGAGGCTATTGAAACCCTTCTTACATTTTCTGCAAAAGGTGAAAGTATCACTGAACAGACTGTAAGATATGTTACTTCTATGGTTGCTGAAGGGGCAAAGGAAGAACTTAAAGAGCTTAAAGCTGATGGAATATGCGTTACAACATCTGGAAAAATAGTTCGTCCTAAAACTGTCGGTCAGAAAAAATATGTTGACGCAATAAAAAATAATACAATTGTAATGGGAATTGGACCTGCCGGTACAGGTAAAACTTATCTTGCCGTTGCAATGGCTGTAAAGGCTTTTAAGGCTCACGAAATAAATCGTATCATATTAACTCGTCCTGCTGTTGAAGCAGGTGAAAGCCTTGGATTTCTTCCAGGTGACCTTCAGGATAAGGTTGACCCTTATCTTCGTCCTCTTTATGATGGACTCTTTGAAATGCTCGGTCAGGATAATTTCCATAAATATATGGAAAAAGGTACTATTGAAGTCGCTCCTCTTGCATATATGAGAGGAAGAACTCTTGATGACGCTTTCATAATTCTTGATGAAGCTCAGAACACTACTTCCGAACAGATAAAAATGTTCCTTACAAGACTCGGAAATGGTAGTAAAATGGTAATAACAGGCGATATTACCCAGATAGACCTTCCCGATAGGAAGCGTTCAGGTCTTATAGAAGCAATGAAAGTTCTCCAGAATGTTGATGATATTTCTATACAGAAATTCTGTGATAAGGATGTTGTAAGACACAAGCTTGTTCAGGATATTATCAATGCATACGAGAAATTCCACGAGGAGAGGAAAAAGTAGTTATGTCAAAACTGAAGGTTTATATAAAAAATAATCAGAATAATGTTAAAATACCAGTTGGTATGCGTCTTCTTATCCGCAGATGCTGTCAGGCTGTTCTTATTACAGAAAAATTTGAAAAAGATACAGAAATAAGCGTATCATTTGTAAATAATAAGGAAATTCAGCATCTTAACAAGATTTATCGTAATAAAGACGTTTCAACAGATGTTCTGTCTTTCCCTCTCGGAGAAGACGGAAATTATGATGTTAATAAGGAAACAGGCTTTACAATGCTCGGAGATGTTGTAATATCCCTTGAAACAGCTGTTAAACAGGCGTCAATGTATGGTCATTCCCTTGAGCGTGAAGTTGGATTCCTTACAGTTCATTCAATGCTTCATCTTCTTGGATATGACCACGAGCTTACTCCTCTTGATGAGAGAATTATGAGGGAAAAGGAAGAATCTATCCTTGAAAAGCTCGGAATTTCAAGAGATGCAACTTATGTAACTGATACTGAAGAATAGAGGGAATTTTTAATATATGACTAAAACTGTATTTGTAACTATTGCCGGTAGAACAAATGCCGGAAAATCATCTCTTTTGAATGCTGTTATAGGCGAAAAAATTGCCTCTGTAAGTCCTAAAACTCAGACTACAAGGACAAAAATTACCGGAATAGTGAATATTGATGAAACTCAGCTTGTGTTTATCGATACTCCTGGACTTCATAAGCCTAAAAATAAATTAAGTGGACATATGCTTAAAGCTGTTCAGGATTCTGTAACAGACAGAGATATAAATGTAATTCTTTTTATGGCTGACTGTACAAGAAAAATTGGTTCTCAGGAAGCTGAAATGCTTGAACATCTTACAAAATCAAGGACTCCTGTTATACTTGTTCTGAATAAAATAGACCTTCTTGAAGATAAGTCAAAGCTTATACAGATGATAACCGATTTAAGCTCTAAATATCATTTTGCTTCGGTAATTCCGATAAGTGTTACTGAAAATGATGGTGTCGGCATAGTTATTGATGAAGTCAAAAAACTTGCTGTTGAAAGTCCTCATTTCTTCCCAGATGATATGATTACCGACCAGCCTGAAAAAATAATTGCAGGTGAAATAATAAGGGAAAAATTACTCGTTCTTCTTGAAGATGAAGTTCCTCACGGTGTTGCAGTAGCTGTTGAAACTATGCGTGAACGTGAAAATAGCAAAAAAGATATACTTGATATTTCAGCAGTAATATTCTGTGAGCGTGAATCCCATAAGGGTATAATTATAGGCAAAAAAGGTGCAATGCTCAAAAAAATTGCATCAATGTCAAGAGCAGAACTTGAGGATTTCTTTCAGATACAAGTTAATCTTCAATGCTGGGTTAAAGTTAAAGAGGATTGGAGAAATCGTGAGGCTGTAATCAGAACTTTGGGATTATCTGACAACTAATTTTGTAAATAATAAATCTTAGTAGGGCATAAAATAAATATAACATAATTGAACTGACATAACCAATAATATTATTTTGGGAGTTATTTGAATTATGAATATAAATAATGCCGATGATAAATGGAATAAATTTGAGAAAAGTGGCAAAATTGCCGATTATCTTAATTACAGAGGAGTGACGCTTTCAAATGTCGCAGAGTCACAACAATCTGACAAGAGTCAGAGGATTTGTCCTGAGAGAACGCTTTTCGGGGAACAGCGACAAGTTTATTGATGTACTCACTGAAAAATATGGAATAATCGAAATATGCGTTAAGGGAGCAAGAAAAATTACAGGAAAAAATCTTGCTCCCACAATGCTGTTTTCATACTCCGATTTTTGTCTTAGTCATCGCAGAAATATGTATTATATTGATAGTGCTGAACCTATTAAAAGTTTCTATGGAATAACTTCCGATATTGACGCTTTTGCTCTCGCTTCATATATAACAGAAATACTTTCCTATTCGGCTCTTTCATTGCAGGATAGCTCCGAAACTATGAGGCTGGTACTTAATACGATGCACTTTTTATCTTCGGGAGAACGTGATATAGAATTGCTTAAAGCAATATTTGAACTGCGTTTTATGTCAGAAAATGGCTTTCTCCCCGAACTTACTGCCTGTAAGGAATGTGCTGTTTATGAACCCGAAAATATGTATTTTCTTGTCAGAGAGGGAGTATTATACTGTGAAAAATGCTATATTCCTGTTGAAAACAGAATAGCTCTGAAAATCAGCCGTACAGTGCTTTGTGCAGTACGGTATATTATGTTGTCAGACTTTGAAAAAATTTTTTCATTCAGTCTGAAAAATCAAAGCCTTCAAAGATTATGTGAATTAAGTGAACTCTATATTCTATATCATCTTGATAGGCGTTTTAAAACTCTGGATTTTTATAAAGCCGTAAGAAATATAAAGTAAGACAGATAACTTATGAATAAATATTATAAAACACTTGAACTCCATAAAATACTTGAAATGCTTTCTCAGGAGTGCTCAAATGAAGAAAGCAAAAGACTTGCCAGAGAAATTGAACCAAATTCGGACTGCTCTTTGGTACGTCTTGAAATAACCAAAACTGCTCAGGCTCTTGATTTGTGTATGAGATTTGGTTCACCGTCATTTATAAATTTTAAAAATATAAAAAATTCAATTGCAAGAGCAAAATCGGGTGCAAGTCTTTCATTGAGAGAACTTCTCGATATTGGTACAATGCTCAGACAAATACAGATTTTAAGTGATTGGTATAATCATTGTGAAAATATGGAAACAGAGCTTGATTATCTCTTTTCCTCGCTGATGCCGGATTCCTACCTTAAAAATAAGATTGAAACATCTATTATTTCAGAAGATGAAGTAAGCGATAATGCAAGTTCAGAACTTGCTTCAATAAGAAGAAAAATTGTTAAGGCAGGGGCAGATTTAAGAAATGTTCTTGATAAGATGATAAAATCTTCATCTGTTCAGAAATGCCTTCAGGATTCAATTATAACAATGCGTGACGGAAGATATGTTCTCCCTGTTAAATCCGAACACAAGGGCAGTATTCAGGGGCTTGTTCACGATACTTCATCAAGCGGTCAGACTATATTTATTGAACCTATCGCTGTGGTGGAAACAAATAATAATATAAAAATACTTGAAAGAATGGAAAAAGAGGAAATTGAGAGAATTATTGCACAGCTAAGTGCTGATTGTGCTTCCTGTGGAGATACTATAATTCATAACTATGATGTATGTGCTGAACTTAATCTTTATTTTGCAAAGGCAAGTCTTGCAATAAAGATGAAAGCTTTTCCTCCGGAAATTTCAGATGACGGAATTATTGTTCTTAAAAGTGCAAGACACCCTCTTATAAATGCTGATAAGGTTGTTCCTGTGGATATAACTCTTGGTAAGGATTATCAGGCTCTTATAATTACAGGCCCTAATACTGGAGGTAAAACAGTTTCTCTTAAAACTACGGGACTTCTTACTGCTATGGCTATGTGCGGATTACTTATTCCTGCGGCTGAAGGCAGTAAAATCTCAGTTTTTGAGCATATTCTTGCAGATATAGGTGATAGCCAGAGTATTGAAAATAATCTTTCAACATTCTCAGCACATACAAATAAAGTAATAGAAATTATCAGAACCGCAAACAGCCGTTCTTTGATACTTCTCGATGAACTTGGTTCGGGAACTGACCCTGTTGAAGGTGCTGCACTCGCACAGGCTGTAATTGAAAAGCTTAAACTTCATAATGCAAAGCTTATGGTTACTACTCATTATCAGGAGCTTAAACTGTATGCAATCGAAACTGAAAATGTTGAAAATGCGTCCTGTGAATTTGATATAAAATCCCTTAAACCTACTTATAAGCTTATAACAGGTTCTCCCGGAAAATCCAACGCTTTTGCAATATCAAGAGGTCTTGGTATGCCGGAAGATGTTATAAAATATGCTAAAAGCCTTATCAATGAAGAAGACCGTCATATAGAAAAGGTTATAGAAAAGCTTGACAGGGCAAGAAATGAGTTTGATAGGAAAAATGCTCAGCTGAAAAGACTTAATGCAGAGGCAAGAGAAACTGCTGAAGAATTAAGAAAAGAACGTGACAAGCTTAATGACAGCATAGAATTTGAAATTGAAAAGGCTCGTCTTGAGGCTATGGCTATTGTGGAGCGTACAAAAGTTGAATCAAATGAACTCCTTGATGAACTTGAAAAAGTTAAAAAGGCTAAGGATAAAGCTGATTTCGGACAGAAATATTATGATGTAAAATCAGGTACAAAACGTAGATTCAATAAAATGTATGATACTGCAAATCCTGTGCAGAAAGACAGAAATTCAGATTATAAGCTTCCGAGAAAGCTTAAAAAAGGCGATAATGTTCTGATAGCTGATTTGAATAAAACAGGTATCGTTGCTGGTGAAGTTGATGACAGTGGATTTGTATTTGTACAGACCGGAGTTATGAAAACAAAAATCAGTATAAGCAAATTAAGGCTCGTTGAAAAAACTCAGGAAACTGAAAATAAAACAGTACGCAAAAAGGGCGTATCTCTTAAAGGTGTTCAGAGCAAGGCTACAAGAAAAGCTTCTATGGAACTTGATATAAGAGGAAAGGCTTCTGATGAGGGCGTATATGAAATGGAAATGTTTATTGACAATGCTGTTATGTCAAATGTTGGAATAGTTACAATTATTCACGGAAAAGGTACAGG
>JAZKXQ010000057.1:0-2067 GCA_045611725.1 Oscillospiraceae bacterium | reverse complement strand
GCATATAAATTTATAGATTTTCTTAAATCATCAGGTCAGACGTACTGGCAGATTTTACCGTTAGGTGTAACAAGCTATGGAGATTCACCTTATCAGTCTTTTTCAACTTTTGCAGGTAATCCATACTTTATAGACCTTAATGAATTTATACAGAATGGTTTTATTACTGAAAAGGAATGTAAAAACGCTTTACCTGGAGATAATAAAAACAGTATTGACTATGAAAAACAATATTTAAACCGTTATCCAATTCTTAAAAAGGCATATAAAAACAGCAATATTAAAAATAATATGGATTTTATGAAATTCTGTTATGAAGAAAATAAGTGGCTGGATAATTATTCATTGTTTATGGCAGTGAAAGGTAAATACAATGGTATTTCGTGGAGCGAATGGGACGAGGATATTCGCCTTAGAAAATCAGAAACTATTGAAAAATATCAGAATGAGCTTGAAGATGAAATTACTTTTCATAAATTTTTACAGTATTATTTTTTCAGACAGTGGAAAAATTTAAAAAAATATGCCAATGAAAATAATATTGAAATTATCGGGGATATTCCTGTTTATGTAGCTTTTGACAGTGCAGATGTATGGGCAAATCCCGAACTTTTTCAGCTTGATGAAAATAATGTTCCTGTCGCAGTTGCAGGTTGTCCTCCAGATGGTTTTTCAGCTGACGGTCAACTCTGGGGCAATCCTCTCTATAACTGGGATAAGCATAAAGAAACAGATTATACGTGGTGGATTTCTCGTATTGAACAATGCTTTAAGCTTTATGATGTTGTAAGAATAGACCATTTCAGAGGCTTTGATGAATACTATTCAATTCCATATGGGGATAATAATGCTAAAAATGGTCATTGGGAAAAAGGTTCGGGTATTGATTTATTTAAGGCGATTGAAAATGCACTTGGCAAAAAAGATATAATTGCAGAAGATTTAGGATTTATGACAGATACTGTACGTCAGCTTGTTAAAGAAAGTGGTTTTCCTAATATGAAAGTTCTTGAATTTGGATTTGATTCAAGAGATACAGGAAGCAGAAATGATTATCTTCCGCATAATTATAATGAAAATTGTGTTGCATATACAGGAACTCACGATAATCAGACAATAGTTTCCTGGTTTGATACTATTACAGATGAAGAACGTGAAATGGTAAGGAAATATATATGTGATAATTACACTCCAGATAATAAAATTTATAAATCGCTTATTGCTTTGATTATGCGTAGCAAGGCAAATTTTTGTATAATTCCTATGCAGGATTGGCTGGGACTTGATGACAGTTGCAGAATGAATACTCCGTCAACTGTAGGAGAAAACTGGAAATGGCGTATGAATAAAGATGATATTAATGATAAATTATGCAATGAAATTCGTCATATGACAGAAATTTATGGCAGATAAAGGAGGGATAAAATGATAAGTTTTGTAGGAAAAGGCGTTTATGGTGCTGTTGCAATAGGGAAAATATCAGTTTTTAAACGTCAGGACGTTAAAGTAAAGCGTGTAAAAATTGAAGATACTAAAAAAGAAATCGAAAGACTTCAACAGGCTAAAAAAACAGCAACTGAACAGCTTGAGGAAATTTATGAAAAAGCACTTAAAGAAGTCGGAGAAACCAATGCACAGATTTTTGAAATTCATATGATGATGATTGAAGATGAAGATTACAACGATGCGATTGAAGAAATGATTAATAGTCAGAATGTAAATGCTGAATATGCCGTAGCAATTACAGGAGATAATTTTTCAGCTATGTTTTCTTCAATGGACGATGTATATATGCAGGGCAGAGCCTCAGATGTAAAGGATATTTCAAACCGTATAATTGCCTGTCTGACAAATTCTGAAAAATCAGATAATTTTTCAGATGAAAAAGTTATTATATGTGCTGATGACCTTGTTCCGAGTGAAACTGTTTCTCTTGATAAGGAAAAGGTTCTTGCATTTGTAACAGCTTACGGTTCATCTAATTCACATACTGCAATTCTTGCAAGAAATATGAATATTCCTGCGATAATAGGAGTTGGAGAAGAATTTCTTAAACATATTAAAAAC
>JAZKXQ010000056.1:0-4880 GCA_045611725.1 Oscillospiraceae bacterium | reverse complement strand
CCCCTTCCAGAGAGGGAATCCTCCACCTGGAGCAATAGGTCTGAAATTTCCGTCAGGCATTTTAGCCTGCCACGTACTTCCTGAAAGATTTTTTATTCCGAAAACTCCTCTTGAAACTTTATTTTCAACAACTTCACCTGTTACTGACATAAAGTCATCTGATGAACGTACTGTATCGCATTTATAAAGTTTGCATCTCTGATAAAGAGGAATTGTATAATCTTTATTGCTGAATTTAAGTGCGAAATATTCAGTACCACATTTCATACACTTGTATGTTCCGTCCTCAAGGACTCCGAACATTGAAGAATATGTTGTCTTACCGCATACGCAAGGAATTATATCTGCTCTGAGTCTTATGAAAAGCTTCTGCCATTCATTTTCAATAACTCTCTTTTTAGGCTCTGTAATACCTGTTGTAAAGGCATATGTGAAAATTTCCTTTATATATGTAGGATAAATTCCCCAGAGTTTTATTACATTATCGTGAATACCTCTTACAGGTCTGTTTGTTTCATCGTTAGGGTCGAATACGAAAACTGCGTCCCTTCCGTAATGCTTGAGTTCAGCCATTTCAGTAAGGCATACACTTCTTACAACCTTTTCTCCTTCGAGAGGGTCGCCTCTGAAAAGGAGTTTGAAAAGTACTACTGCAAGAGAATATTTGTCAGTCTGTACATCTGGCTTTGCAATACCTCTTACTATTTCGGGAGCCATATATCCAGGTTTTCCACCGATACCGAAGTTATATCCTTCCGGAGCAATATTGTCACAGTCGCAGACCATAACATCGCCTGTTTTAAGGTTTATAAAGAAACCTCCGTCATTCAAATCCTGATAGCTTTTACCTGCACGGTGAAGCTGTCTGAATGCATTTACTATATTTGCGGCTGCTGTTACAAGTGCGTCAAGGCTCTTGAACTGAACTTTTACCCTTGTAACGTGTTCGATACCATTTTCGTCCATAACTGTATCGAGCTTATACATATTAAGAATATCAACGAATGAATCATAATCATCAGGTCTTAAATCCATTATATAGCCAAAGCTATTGTAAGCACCTGCTTTTGAAAGGTATTTCGGCCATAAAAATTTATCGCTTGGAGCTCCGTCCTTTATATTGTTTTCAAGATTTTTTCTGAAAGCTTCTGGTTCACGGATTTTATCTATATTATACCATTTGAGAGCATAATTTCCCCCATTAAAGTCAACAAGATAAACAGTACCCTGACCACCACTGCCGAGTTTTTTCATTATCTTGGCACTACCGCCATATTCCATCTCAATACTCTGACCTATTTTGAGTTCAGACATTTACTACACTTCCTTTTTTTCAAAATATATATTTAATCTGCCTCATAAGTTGTAAAGTTAAGCCTGTTGGCACGGCAGTATTTATGTACATATGAACCGTTTACACATTCTATTGTAAGTTTTGGGCAGAATTCAAAAGCCTTGTCACCTATGAATTTTACGCTGTCGGGTATTTTCATTTTTGTGAGATTTTCACAGCCTGAAAATGCTTCGCTTCCGATATTTGACACAGTAGGTGGAAGAACGATTGAAGTAAGTTTCTGACAGAATGAGAATGCACTGTCTTCGATACTTGAAACCCCAAAAGGAATATTTATTGAAATAAGTCTTTCACACGAACTGAAAGCCGATTTCTTTATAACTTTAAGGCTTGATGGAAGAACTACTGTTTTAATACGCTTACATTCAGAGAATGCATATTCTCCGATAACAGACATACTATCGGGAAGTTTTACAACTCTTAACCATTTATAGCTGTCAAACGCAAAACTTTCGATTGCTGTAAAGCCATATGGAATGTTTGCACGTCCTCTGAATCTGTATTTAAGTGCGTCAAATGATGTAAATTCCTTTTTAGGCAAAGATGGTTCATCTTTTGCATTTGAAACAGGTTCTTCCTTAGCAGAAGAAATAACTGATTTTTTCTTTGTTACTGTTGCTGAAGTATTTTCTTCCCTGTATCCATATGATTTTCCATAATTTACAACAGGCTCATAATTCCAGCCTAAAGCATATGTAAAACATTCAAGTATAAATTCTGCTGCATTTTCAGATATAAAAAGCTCTTTTATCATATATTCCCTTGATTTTGTAACGGCAAGTTTCTGGTCGCCACTTCCCTCAAGGAGAGTTTTGAAAACGTCATTGTTTATAACTGTCTTTATAAGACGTCTTTCCTTTTCATATTCAGGAATATAGTCACTGAGAAGTGAAATAAGCTTTTTATTATCATTAAGAATATCTATTCCGAAAGTTTCTATAAGCTGTTTAAGTGCCTGTTTTACGCCCGAATCATTTGAAGTGGACGCCTGAACACCACCAACAACTGATTCTGCACCGTCAAGTCTTATTCCGCAGTAAGGACACGCTACAAAATCCTCGCTTATCTTACTTCCGCATTGTCTGCATTTCATAAATAAAATTACCTCCTGACTCTTGCTGCGATACAGAGTGCTGTACTTATTATAATTATAGCACATCTGCACTGATTTTTGTATAAATTTTTTCTGTTAAAAACACTTTAATTGAATTTTTGTAAAATCTCACATTTTTTTAATATAAAAAATGATTTTTTTACAGCTTTTTTGTTCATTATGACAATATATTATTCAACGCTGTCCATCATACCATTAATTATTTCAGGATAATGCCACTTCTGAGCCGAGCGATTAAGCAGTTTGAATTTTCCTCCATCGTCCCATACAAAACAAGTTATATCTCTTTCTCCTGCTGATTTCACATAATATTCCATATATTCTGCTCTTACTGACGCATTATTCTTATTTACCGTTCCAAATTCACCTATTACAACAGGTGTTCCGTTTTTGACAAATTTATTATAAAGATAATCAAATGTTTCATCAAGAGCTTTCTTTTCTTCATCTGTTCCCCATTCTGAAACCTTTGATTCATCTCCTGCAAAATCCCACGGTGAATAATGATGAAGTGAAACTATAATTCTTTCATCATCGGGAATTTTTATTGCTTCGACTGATGTTTTATCCGTAGACGCTGCGTGAGAGGTTATTATAAGATGTCTTGTTGCATTATTTCCTCCCGATTCTCTTACAGTATCAACAAATGATTGTAAAAGCTGATTTATAACATCTCTTTCTTCCTCTGTTCCGCAAGTCCATTCATTTTCTCCATCTATTATACGTGGTTCGTTAAGACCTTCAAAGAGAAGATGTTCATCATAATCCTTGAAAACATTACAAATTTGTTTCCATATCGCAAGATATTTCTTTGTTACTTCCTCCTGTTTTGCATATGTAGGCTCAAGCCACATATAATCATCGTGATGAACGTTTATTGTTACATACATATCATTTTCTATTGCATAGTCAACAACTTCCTGAACTCTTTTTATCCAAGGTGAATCTATTAAAAATTCAGCATTCATATGTTCGCCCCACGAAACAGGTATTCTTATCGCATTAAATCCAGCTGATTTTACAGCGTCTATCATAGCTTTTGTAGTAAGAGGATTTCCCCACGCTGTTTCAGCTTTTGAGGCATTGTCAACATCATAGCAGTCAAAGGTATTTCCTAAATTCCAGCCTATTCTCATATCCTCAACTATTTCAGCTGATGTCATTTCACTCACATTTTTTTCAGATGATGTGAAATTATTTTCCTTTACTGTCTGTGCAGGTTCTGATGGTGAAGATGTTCCTCCGTTATTGCTGGATTTAACCGTTACTGATTTTAATGTTATATTTTCACAAGCACTCCACCAGTAACCAAGCATTATTTCTCCATCAGTATTTATATATTCCTTTATTTCATCTGGTACTAACCATTTAAGCTCTGTACTCTGTGAATCTGTCATAACTGCAATATTTTCGCTCTGATACCAGTTTTCATCTGTTGCATATGGACAATCCTCTGAAACTGATATTCCAAAAGCTCCCGAAAATTTATCAAGAGAGCCTCCTGCCTCTACATTAAAAGTAAACATCTGTGGAATATCTCCCGAAGGAATAATATCTGAAAGTGAAATTTTTGCAGTTCTTTCAGCCTCTGTTCCATAATACATTGATTTATTTACATTGCAAGATGAATTATTATCAACAGGAATTGATGCATTTCTTGTATAATTGCATATTACACTGCTTAATTTAAGTTTCTGAACATCGCTCCACCAGTAACCAATCTGGATAAAACCATCATCGCTTATTGTTATATAATCCTTTATATCATCGGGTACATTCCACGTAATTTCAGCATATGCTCCCTCAGATGATTTTACAAAGTCATCTGACTGATACCAACATTCATCTGTGGCTGATGGACAATCCTCTGAAACTGAAATACCACAAGCCCCTTTATAATCTCCCATATCAGACTTACCATCTGCTGAATAGAATACAAAAGTGAATGAATTTATAATATCTCCCTCTTTAGCAAAATCGCTGAGTTTGATTTTAAAATTCTTATTGGAATCATAATCCATAATTTCATTTATATCACTTTTTTCACTACCCATTGTTATTGAAACATTTTCAACGGGACTTATATGAGGTGCAGGAGTTTCTTCTGCTTTTTCAGTTTCCGTTACCTCGGAAGATGTTATCTGTTCCGTTTCTTCAACCTTTATGGAAGTTTCTGCAGTAGTCTGAACAGTTGTATCCTGTACAGTTGTTGTTACGGAATCCTCGGTTTTGTCATTATCAGAGCAAGATGTCATAAAACAGCCCAGCATTGCCACTGAAACAGCAATGGAAAACATATGAAATTTTTTTCTCATTTCATTACTCCTTATGTAAAATTCATATTGTATCCGATAATTCATACAAAATTATCAAATTTACGCTATCCAATTTATTATAACATAAAAACATATA
>JAZKXQ010000055.1:0-4150 GCA_045611725.1 Oscillospiraceae bacterium | reverse complement strand
CAGATGGCTATGTTTTAAGCAAGGAAACAATTGAATTTACAATAACATCTGATGGAACAGCAAAAAACAAGGTTTCAATGGTTAATGCTAAAACAAGCGTTTCAATAAGCAAAACAGATATTACAGGCACATCAGAAATAGAAGGAGCAGTACTTGAAATTACTTCTTCAACAGGTGAAATTGACTTAAGCAATGTAAAATCTGAAAATAATGAATTATCCGTAAGCGAGGACGGAAAAACAATAACATTTACATCAATGAATAAATCAACAGTAATAACAGGACTTCCATACGGAAAATATATCCTTACAGAAATAACAGCACCAGATGGCTATACAATTGCTGAAAGTATTTCATTTACTATTGATGCAAATGCATCTATGAAAAATGTTGTTATGAAAGATAAAACTACAGAAGTAACTATCAGTAAGGTAGATGTTACAAATGGAGAGGAACTTGCAGGAGCAAAATTAACTATAACAAATGCTGATGGTCAGAATAATAATCTGTCCAATGTAATAGTTCTTAATAATGACACATTTAAAGCAGAATCAAATAAAATTGAATTTATATCTAAAAACGAATCAACTAACATTGAAAAATTGCCTTCGGGTATATATATTCTCACAGAAATAACAGCTCCTGATGGATATGAAATAGCTGAATCAATACACTTTGAAATTGATGTATATGGAAAAGTATTCGTTTATACAAATTATGGTAAAGAAAATCAGTCAGTTTCAGAAGTAACTGATAAAATTGTTGTTATGGAAGATAAGCCAGTTGCGGAAGAAACCACTGTTACAAATGAAGTAACAACAATTCCTACTGAATCGGAAACAGAGGAAGTAACAACAGTTTCGACTACAATCGAAACAGAAGAAATAACAACAATTCCTACTGAATCAGAAACAGAAGAAATAACAACAGTTGCTACTGAATCGGAAACAGAGGAAGTAACAACAGTTGCTACTGAATCAGAAACAGAGGAAACAACAACAATTCCTACTGAATCGGAAACAGAGGAAATAACAACAGTTGCTACTGAATCAGAAACAGAAGAAATAACAACAGTTGCTACTGAATCAGAAACAGAGGAAGTAACAACAGTTGCTACTGAATCGGAAACAGAGGAAGTAACAACAATTCCTACTGAATCAGAAACAGAGGAAACAACAACAGTTGCTACCGAATCTGAAACAGAGGAAACAACAATTCCTACTGAATCGGAAACAGAGGAAACAACAACAATTCCTACTGAATCAGAAACAGAAGAAATAACAACAGTTATTACTACAACGGAAACAGAGGAAACAACAACAATTCCTACTGAATCAGAAACAGAAGAAATAACAACAGTTACTACTACAACGGAAACAGAGGAAGCAACAACAGTTACTACTACAACAGAAACAGAGGCAATAACAACAATTCCTACTGAATCAGAAACAGAGGAAATAACAACAATTTCTACTGAATCAGAAACAGAGGAAATAACAACAATTCCTACTGAATCAGAAACAGAGGAAATAACAACAGTTCCTACTGAATCGGAAACAGAAGGAACAACAACAGTTCCTACTGCAACTGAAACAACATCTGTAGATACCACAACAGAAGATGATATTTTTAATACAGGAACACTTAATTCACAAGTGACTAATATTACAATTACAGATGTAACTGGTACTGAAACAACTACAACTAAGGTAACAACTACTACAACAATACCAGAAACAACTACAACTAAGGCAACAACTACTACAACAGTACCAGTAACAACTACAACTAAGACAACAACTATTACAACAGTACCAGTAACAACTACAACTAAGGCAACAACTACCACAACAGTGCCAGAAACAACTACAACTAAGGCAACAACTACCACAACAGTACCAGAAACAACTACAACTAAGGCAACAACTACTACAACTAAGGCAACAACTACTACAACAGTACCAGAAACAACTACAACTAAGACAACAACTACCACAACAGTACCAGAAACAACTACAACTAAGGCAACAACTACTACAACAGCACCAGAAACAACTACAACTAAGGCAACAACTACTACAACAGTACCAGAAACAACTACAATTGTAACAACTACAACATATGAAGATATTTTCGTTACTGAAACAACTGAAGTACTTGATACAAATGTTTCAGTTACAGATGCAACAGGTACAGATACAACTACAATAACATCTGAAACAAGTACTGAAGAAAAAACAACTACAGTTACAACTGAAAAGCAGAATACAACTACAACAAAACGAGGTGGAGGAGGTTCATACACTAAAGAACCTTCAAGCCCTAAGACAAGTGATAATGTAGGCATAATAATAGCAATGTTTGGAGCTTCACTTGTTGTTGCAATAGCTAATTCAAAGAAAAAACGCTAAATAATGTCCCGTCTGATTAAATATCAGACGGGATTGTTTATTCAGTCTTGAATTAATGTGCATAACAATGTATAATAAATAATGCAGTTCGGGGAGGTGATTTTATGAAAATAAAAAATATTTATGCATATGCATTTTCTGCTATCATAATTCTAATTGTGACTTTTTTTAATGCCTATGGTCTTGCAAATATTTTTTCCTGCATCTGTTTTATTATGTCTGTGTTGATTTTCATAGTAGGATATTTGTATTTTATATCAAAAAAATATAATTATAATTCTCTTGATAAATATTCAGATTTTTGCGACAGAAATATAAATGCATCTTTATGTATAACTGTACTGGCAGTTTCAGGCGTTCTTTTAAGGTATTTTTATATTGTCTATACAGTATGGAATGAAAGACAGCACGATATATATTCTTTTGAAGAAGGAATAGGGCATTTAGGATATATAGGCTGGATATATCAGAATAATTCATTGCCTGATGTTGACCCAAGGGATTACTGGCAGTTTGCTCACCCTCCCTTGCATCATATCATTGAAGCTTTGTGGCTAAGAATAGTTGTAATGCTTGGAGTTGATGAAAGCAATCTTTATGAGTATACACAAATTCCTGTGTTTGTTTATGGCTGTATTTCAATATGGGTTATGTATAATATACTTAAAGAAATGGGGCTTAAAGGCAAGGCAATGGTGCTGTCATTTGCTATGGTATGCTTTAATCCGACATTCATAATAATGTCAGGAAGTATCAACAATGATATGCTTTCCTCAATGTTTATATATATGTCAGTTCTGTACACTATTAAATGGTATAAAAATCCTGTTATGTTCAATATAATAAAAATTGCATTGTCAACAGGATTTGGAATGATGGCAAAGCTTTCAGCAGGATTGACAGCTCCTGCAACTGCATTTGTTTTTATTGTAATATTTATAAGTCAGATGAAACAGAAAAATTTTAAGTTTATCACTCAATATTTAGTGTTCCTTGCGATATGTGTTCCACTGGGATTATGGTGGTGTGTAAGAAATTATATTAAATTTGATTTGCCATTTAATTATATTACCGAAATGCCTCTTGATTCTTTTCAGTATATAGGAGATATTGATTTATTAAAAAGATTTACTGATTTTTCACAGATGAAAAATATATTTGTTTCGTGGAATGAGGAAAATATTGAATTTAACCCATTTGTAGCCCTACTTAAAACCTCTGTATTCGGAGAATTTAACAGCAATCTTTTAACGACATCTTCAATTCTTTTTGATGTCAATACCGTAGTTGTTGCAGTGTCATTTGTTTCAATGCTTTATGTAAGCTTTAAAAAGAAATCAGATACTGATTTTATAATGAAAATTTTCTGGGGATTAATTTTTATTACTTTCTTTGGAAATTATATCGTGTTCTGTATTCAGTATCCATTCACTTGTACAATGAATATAAGATATGTTACAATACTTATTATGACAGGAATTTATTTTATCGGCAGTATGTATTCTCAGAGTGAAAAATCAGAAAATTCTGCTTTGGAATTTTTAAGATATATTGCTGTAATATCTGTATTTGTAATGTGTTCTGCTTCAGCTTACTATTATACTGCACTTGGCAATTTAGCCTGAAATTTTAAATTTAAGGAGTTAAAATTATGAATTATTACCCATTTTCAGAGAGGAAAAATCTTCTTGTTTTTACCTGTACCCATATTCTTGATGGAGAAAAGAATATAAACCTTG
>JAZKXQ010000054.1:0-3963 GCA_045611725.1 Oscillospiraceae bacterium | reverse complement strand
CGTATTCCCCCTATGTCTAATTTAGTCCAGTTTACTCCATAGACTATTTTAGTCACTCTAATTTTGTCTTTGGACTTGCTTTGACTTTATTATACATCAGTTTTCTTTTTTGAGGAATACGTCTTTTATTTGACGCTTACTTTATAAAAATGTGTGCTTTTCTTTTTATATTACTTATGTATTTCAGCAAGTTGTATTGTGATATGTTCTATAAGTTTATCCATAGCTTTTTTCGTTACAACGTGTCTGAACCAGGTAGGGTTAACAGTTGGGATTCCAAGTGATATGCTGTGTTCATCTGTGAATACAACAACTTTATCTCCATCGTGAAGTTTTGTATGCAGTTCAGCGTTTACATTATTTACAAGAGCCGATTTTACATAAAGTCCTATATCAGTATGTATAGCAAATGCAAAATCTATAACAGTAGAGCCTTCAGGGAGTATTATAGGAGTACCGTCACGCTTATAAACTGTAATATGAGGCTTGAGTGCCTCGGAAATATCATCAGCCTCTGAATATAGCTGAATACCATCAATAGAACCATTCATATAGCCTATGTATTCTTTTTCAGTTTTTACATAAACTTTATAGCGATTATTGAATTTATCTTCAAGTATTATTTCAATACCCTTGTTTCCTGAATGTTCATTCATTGAAACCCATATTATTTCATTATCATAGATAACCCTTTTATAAATATCAAAGAACATTTTTAGAGGTGAAATATATTCAACCTCCTCCATAATTATAAATACATTTAAAAGAGGCATTCTGTATTTATTGATATATTTCTGTTCCTGTCCAGGATAATGCTTTATTGCGTGGTCATAAATGTTTCCAGGAGTTCTTTCAGCAATAACGCAATCTATTACTGCACTTTCATTTTTAAGGGAATAAATTATTCTTTTAAAATCATCAATACCTGTTTTATTTTCAAGAAGTACTCTTGAATAAGTACCACATATAAGGGAATATTTTTCGTGATGGTCTATTCTAAAACATAATGATTGTATTTTATCTGTAAGATAATGTGTTCCAAGCATTTTCGCAAGTTTAAGGTATACATCTCTTGTTTCACGGACTTTTTTAATCTGTTTTTCAATAGGCATTGCATCAAGCGTAAGAAGATTATGAAGTCTGTCAGCAAGTTTTATATAAAATGCATATTTATATTTTGAACCTACTTCAAACAGTTTTATAATTGTCTGTCTGTCGATTTCCTCTTTGTTGATATTAAGCTTTTCATCAGCTTCAACAGCCGTTACAGCATCAACAATCCCTACTATTTCAGGATTAAATGTTTCCTGAAGTTTTTCAAGTGTATAACCACTTTCCTTACAATCTTCAACAACATCGTGAAGAAAACCAGCTGCGATGACATTATTGTCAAATCCCATTTCAGCAAGAACTTTTCCCACAAAAAGAGGGTGAGTAATATAAGGGTCGCCTGAAACACGTCTTCTACAGGCACTATCGTGGGCTGTTTTTGCATATTCAAAAGCACAGGTTACGATATTAAGATTACTTCTTCCGTGTCTGGTGAGTATATTCTTTATTTCATTGAAATCTTTATATATTTCATCATATTCCTCTTTGGTAATGGGAAGATTACGTTTATATCTTTCGTCCATATATCACACCTCGTTTTCAAAGGTTTTGTCAAGATATTTTTCCATCATTTTATACCAGTTATAATCGTCCTGAATAGATATTGTTGCACATTTGAAATACTGATGTCTGATAAGCTTATTAACAAGCTTTTCAATGTTATGACAGATAAGAACATCTGTTTCATCATCACTCAAAGATGCACCATTGACAAGGTTAGCTCCTGAAGTAATCATAATCTTTTTAAGTCTGTTTACAAGCATATTTTCTTCATCAGAAAAACATACTTTTTTATATCCAAGATGAAGAAGCTCGGATATTTCATTGTCATCACAGGTAATAGGTGTTCTTGTAATCATCATAAACTGAGCACAAGGCATTGATTCGTGTCCTCTTGAAACTGAATTTACAGTACCTATTCCTCCGAAATATTTTTTACTGGAATCTGGATTCTGAAAAATCATAAGGCATTTGTCACGATTTTCTGATGAGAGATATACAAAGAAATTGTGAGCATTTGCCTCAAGGTCGCCATCATAGAAATGGTGATGCTTGATATTTGAAAAGTCAAGGTCGTGGAGGGTTTTTAAAGATGAATCAGCTGTCATCTGTACAAAGAAATTATTACACTCACTTCTTGTACAGCAGGTTATAGCGGCAGTTTTAAAGCAGGAATTTCCAAGAGGAGTTTTTTCCTCATAAATCTGAAGTATTCCATTGCTTATACGAGGTCTTAATTTATCTGTAATATTGGTGTATTTATATACCGTTGTATCAAAATAATGCATATGGTATACGCCACAGAAACGTCTTAACATTTTAATATCTGCCTCGTCCTTGAGGTCATTATATTTTCTTATTTGTTTGCAATATCTTATTTCAGAAGTGAGAAATTCATCAATTGAAATATTGTAAATGTTTTTTATAGCGAGAAGTGTATTTGTATCTGGAACTTTTTTACCATTGAGATATTCAGAAAGAAGCTGAACGGATATTCCCAGTTCCTGAGCTAATTCTTCCTGATTAAGTTCACGCCTTTTCATTATATAATGAAAATTACTTGCAGTGACTGACATAGTATTGTCAATCTGTTCAGAGTACCGTTCAGATAATTTCATAAGCAAACTCTCCTTTAAATACATTTATTTACAGCTTGTATAAAACTGTTTAATTATAATACTAAATTATATCATAAAGATTTTAACACGTCAATAAATCACCATTAACAAAAGAATATAAAAAAACATAAGAAAATTCTACAAATTTCATAATGATTTTATATATTGAATAATTATACTCTTTTTGTTGATGTTTTTGTATATAAAATAATGTAATATTCATCTCAATGTATATTATTTTGTAATTTTTATTATTTATATATTATATATTTTTAAAAATTTCTTGACATTCATATAAAAAAGTTATAAAATAAAAGTATTGCATTAATTTGCATTGCAGTTTATCTGATTAAATATTTTACTATCATTCAAAGGAGGGAAATAAACTAAAAATGATTTACTTTATTGTAGGTATCATATCTCTGATTGTCGGTGCAGGTATTTCAGGATACATATGCTACGGAAAGGGAAGGGATACTGCTGAAAAAGAAGCAGAACTTGATTTTAATTCAGCTAAAAATGAGGCAAAGAGAGTTCTTGAGGACGCTTCTAAGGAGGCAGAAAACAAAAAAAGAGGGGCACTTGTTGAGGCTAAGGACGAAATCCATAAACTTCGTACGGAAGCGGATAAGGAAATAAAAGACCGTCGTAATGAGTTGTCACGTCAGGAAAGAAGAATTCAGCAGAAAGAGGAAACTCTTGACAAGAAAAATGACAATATTGAACGTAAAGAAGAAATTCTTAACAATAAAATAAAGTCAGCTGAAGAAAGACTTACTGAAGCAGAGGAAATTAAAAATTCTCAGATGGAAGTTCTTGAAAGAATTTCTGAATTTACCAAGGAACAGGCCAAAGAGTATATCATTAATATGCTTGAAAATGAACTGATACACGAAAAATCAGTCAAGGTTATGTCATATGAACAAATGATAAAAGATGAGTGCGAGGAAAAGGCAAGAAATTATATTTCTCTTGCAATCGCAAAATGTGCTGCTGAACAGGTTTCAGAATCTGCTGTTTCAGTTGTTACATTGCCTAATGATGAAATGAAAGGTCGTATCATAGGTCGTGAGGGAAGAAATATAAGAACTCTTGAAACCCTTACAGGAGTTGACCTTATAATTGATGATACCCCAGAAGCTATCACTCTCTCCTGTTTTGACCAGGTAAGACGTGAGGTAGCGAGAATTGCTCTCGAAAAGCTCGTTAGCGACGGCCGTATCCATCCCGCAAG
>JAZKXQ010000053.1:0-6283 GCA_045611725.1 Oscillospiraceae bacterium | reverse complement strand
TGTCCTAAGTGCGGTGGTAAGGTAAGACAGGACGATGATGTTCTGGATACCTGGTTCAGCTCAGCGCTCTGGCCTTTCTCAACACTTGGTTGGCCGGAAGATGCAGAAGATCTTAAGAAGTTTTATCCTACAAATACACTTGTTACAGGCTATGACATAATATTCTTCTGGGTAGTAAGAATGATGTTCAGTGGTCTTGAGCATACAGGAAAAGTTCCTTTTGATACAGTGCTTATTCACGGTCTTGTAAGAGATTCACAGGGCAGAAAGATGTCCAAATCTCTCGGAAATGGTATAGACCCTCTTGAAGTAATTGAAAATCACGGTGCAGATGCTCTCAGATTTATGCTTGCAACAGGAAATTCTCCTGGAAATGATATGAGATATATGGACGAAAAGGTTAAGGCTTCAAGAAACTTTGCAAATAAGCTTTGGAACGCTTCAAGATTTGTAATGATGAATCTCCCTGAAGATTTCACATTTACAGGACTTCCTGAAAACCTCAGCACAGAGGATAAATGGATTGTAAGCAAATTCAATACACTTGCAAAGGAAGTAAATGATAACCTTGAAAAATTTGAAATAGGTGTTGCAGTAGCTAAAATCTATGATTTCATATGGGATATTTACTGCGACTGGTATATAGAACTTACAAAGCCAAGAATTATGGCTGGTGGAGAAACAAAAGCTTCTGCACAGGCTGTTCTTGTATGGGTACTCCGTGGAATGTTGAAACTCCTTCACCCATTTATGCCATTTATAACAGAAGAAATATGGCAGGTTCTTACAAATGAAAACAGTGCTATAATGCTTGAAGATTTCCCTGTATATGATGAAAAACTCTCATATCCACAGGAAGAAACTGATTTTGAAAAGGTAATTTCAGCAATCAGAGGTATAAGAAACCGTAGAACTGAAATGAATATTCCTCCATCAGTAAAGGCTAATATATTCATCGAAACTGAATTTGCTGAAATATTCAGAAATTCTTCAGTATTCTTTGAAAAACTTGCTTCAGCTTCAGGAATTGAAGTCGGTGAAAAATTTGACATAGCTGATGCTGTAACAGTAGTAACAGACAGTGCAAGAATATTCATACCAATGAATGAGCTTATTGACAAGGATAAGGAAATTGCACGTCTTAACAAGGAAAAAGCAACAGTACAGAAAGATATTGATTTCCTTAGTGGAAAGCTTAATAATCAGGGATTCCTTGCAAAAGCTCCCGAAAAGCTTATTGAAGCTGAAAAAGCAAAACTTGCAAAAGCAGAAGAAAAAATGGCAAAAATTCTCCAGTCAATTGAAAGCTTTAAGTAATACAGAAAGACCGTTCAGAAATGAACGGTCTTTTGATTTAAATAATTAAAATTAAAAATCTATATTCTTTCGCAGATAAGATTGCCCATTTCTGAACAGCTTACCTTTTTCATACCTTCGCTCATAATATCGGCTGTTCTGTAGCCGTCATCAAGAACTTTATTTACTGCATTTTCAATAGCGTCTGCACATTCCGGCATATCAAGAGAATATCTCATCATCATAGCTGTTGAAAGTATAGTAGCAATAGGATTCGCAATATTCTGACCTGCAATATCTGGTGCTGAACCGTGAATAGGCTCATAAAGTCCTATTGATGATTCTCCAAGACTTGCACTTGGTATCATTCCAAGTGAACCTGTAATCATACTTGCTTCATCTGAAAGAATATCTCCAAAAAGATTTTCAGTAACAATTACATCAAACTGCGATGGATTATGTACCAACTGCATTGCACAGTTATCAACAAGAATGTCATTATATTCAACATCTTTGTTTTCTTCAGCAAGTTTATGCATAACCTCACGCCATAAACGTGATGTGTCAAGAACATTTGCCTTATCTACTGAATGAACTTTATTTCCACGTTTTCTTGCCATATCAAATGCAATTTTTCCGATACGTTCCACTTCATAATCGCTGTAAGGCATTGTATCAACAGCTGTTTTAACACCATTTTCATCAACTGTTGTTGAGCGTTCTCCGAAATATGCACCACCGATAAGCTCTCTTACGATTACAAGGTCAACGCCGTTCTTTGTAATTTCATCTTTAAGAGGACAAGCTCCCGAAAGTGCAGGGAAAATCTTTGCAGGACGGATATTTGCAAATAATCCAAGAGCCTTTCTGATACCTAAAAGTCCCTTTTCAGGTCTTTTATCCGCAGGCATTGAATCCCATTTATAGCCTCCTACAGCACCTAAAAGAACGCTGTCTGATTTAAGACATTCATTAACAGTTTCCTGTGGGAGAGGAACTCCTGTTTCATCAATTGCACAGCCACCCATAAGGACATACTTATAATTAAAGCTGTGACCGAATTTTTCAGCAGTTTTATTCATTACCTTTATAGCTTCATCAACTATTTCAGGGCCTATTCCATCGCCTTTTATAACAGCAATATTTTTATTCAACTGAAATCACTCCTTAATATAATTTTTTTCTGCGTCATCAAAATTATCCCACGGACTTAAATCCATATTTTCACCAATATAAACTATTTCATCACCTTTTATTGAGCATACGGGACAATCTATCGGACACAGAATTTCTACATTATATGCTAAAATATCATTATTCTGAGGTGTACTTATGCTTATTGAAATACCCTCAATATAATCTCCAAGCACATTTTCAACAGTAAGATAATCGGGGTTGCAGTCCTCACCGTAATCATCTGCATACTGTTCATACATATCATTAAAAAATTCAATGCATTTTTCAAGTATCAGATTTATTTTATCATCTGAAAGAGAATTAAAATGTTCAACGCATTTTTCAGCGTATTCAATGAATGTGTTGTTTTCAAGTGAAATTACCATATCAGCTTCAAAGAGAGGGCTGTAAAAATTGCCCTCATAATATCCGCCGACATCTTCAAGATGTTTTATCATAATTAAAATCCTTATTTATTGAGAGAATTAAGAAGTCCTCCTGCATTTATAATATCCTTTATAAATTCAGGAAATGGCTCTGCCTGATATGTTTCATTTTTAGTCTTGTTAGTAATTACGCCTGTATCGAAATTAATTTCAACTTCATCACCGTTTTCAATCTTTTCAGAAGCTTCCTTACATTCAAGAATAGGAAGTGCTGTATTTATTGAGTTTCTGTAGAATATACGGGCAAATGTTGAAGCGATAACGCAGGAAATACCACTTGCTTTGATTGATATTGGTGCGTGTTCTCTTGATGAACCACAACCGAAGTTTTCTCCGGCTACCATAATATCGCCCTCTTGTACCTTGTTTACAAATTCTGTATCTATATCCTCCATACAGTGTGAAGCAAGTTCCTTATGGTCTGCTGTATTAAGGTATCTTGCAGGGATAATAACGTCTGTATCTATATTATTTCCGTATTTATGTACTTTACCAAATGCTTTCATAGTTATAAATTCCCCTCTCTTACATTACTTCGCTTACGTCTGAAATTTTTCCTGTTATTGCTGAAGCTGCTGCAATTGCAGGACTTGCAAGGTATACTTCACTTTCAGGGTGCCCCATACGTCCTACAAAGTTTCTGTTTGTAGTAGCAACTGCTCTTTCGCCCTGAGCAAGTATTCCCATATGTCCTCCAAGGCAAGGGCCACAAGTTGGAGTTGAAACTGCACAACCTGCATTTATAAATATTTCCATAAATCCTGCCTTGATTGCGTCCATATAAATTTTCTGAGTTGCAGGAATTACGATACAGCGTACATTGTCAGCAACTTTCTTTCCTTTGAGAATTTCAGCAGCTGTCTGTAAATCTTCAAATCTTCCGTTTGTACACGAACCAATAACAACCTGGTCTATTTTAACATCTCCTACTTCATCTATTGTCTTTGTATTTTCAGGAAGATGTGGGAATGCAACTGTTGATTTTATTGTGCTGAGGTCAATATCATAAACTTCATCATAAACAGCATCTTCATCAGCTTCATAAACTGTATATTCACGGTTTACTCTGTCTTTCTGATATTCTTTTGTAAGCTCATCTACTGCAAATATACCATTTTTAGCACCTGCCTCAATAGCCATATTAGCCATAGCAAAACGGTCGTCCATTGAAAGTGATGCAAGACCTTCTCCCGAAAATTCCATTGACCTGTACAATGCACCATCAACACCTATCATACCGATTATGTGGAGAATTACATCTTTACCGCTTACCCATTTATTGAGTTTGCCTTTAAGATTGAATTTAATAGCTGATGGAACTTTGAACCAGGCATAACCTTTTGCCATACCAGCAGCCATATCTGTAGAACCTACGCCTGTTGAAAATGCTCCCAATGCTCCGTATGTACAAGTATGACTGTCTGCACCGATTATACATTCACCACTTGCAACAAGTCCTTTTTCGGGAAGGAGAGCGTGTTCAATACCCATATCTCCGACATCAAAATAATTCTTTACTGAATATTTACCTGCAAAGTCACGGCACTGCTTTGTATGTGCTGCTGATTTTATATCCTTGTTAGGTGTGAAATGGTCCATAACCATTGCAATTTTTTTTTTGTCAAATATTTCAGTAAAACCTGATTTATTGAATTCATTTATAGCAACAGGTGTTGTAACATCGTTGCCGAGAACCATATCAAGCTTACAGTTGATAAGCTGACCGGCTTTTACTTCGCTTAATCCTGCGTGAGCAGCAAGGATTTTCTGTGTCATAGTCATTCCCATTGGAAAACGCTCCTTTTTATAATAAATTAGGTAAATGAGGGCATTATCTGCCCTCTTTAATTATTAACTATATTTCAAGAATAGGATTATAAACAGATGAACCTGCAGGAACCATTGGAAGTACGTTTATATCCTTGTCAATGCGACATTCAATAAGAACAGGTGCATTGAGTTCAATAGCCTTTTTGAGAACAGGCTCAAGCTCTGATTTCTTTGTAACAACAAATGTTTCTATACCGAATGCCTTTCCGAGCATTTCAAAATCAGTAGCCTTTTCAAGTGTTGTATTTGAAAAACGTCCGCCATAGAAAAGCTTCTGCCACTGTCTTACCATACCAAGAACAGTATTGTTCATAACAAGTTCGATAACAGGGATATTGTACTTTGCAAGAGTTGTAAGTTCATTCATATTCATATAGAAGCTTCCGTCACCTGCAATATTTACTACAGTTTTATCAGGATTTCCCATCTTAGCACCGATTGAAGCACCAAGACCATAACCCATAGTACCAAGACCTCCAGAAGTAGCAAGACTTCTTGGATTCTTAAAGTCATAGAATTCAGCAGTCCACATCTGATGCTGTCCTACTTCAGTAGTTACTACAGCCTTGCCGTCAGTAAGCTTTTCAAGAGTTTTAAGTATATCACTTGGAAGTACAGCTTCTTCATTTTCAGAAACCATACAGAGAGGATACTGTTTCTTCCATTCAGTAATCTGTGAAAGCCATTCACTGTGATTCTGTTTTTCAAGCTTTTCATTGAATGCTTTGAGAACATATCCAAGATGACCGATAACACTGTAATCAACCTGAATATTCTTGTTTATTTCAGCTGGGTCAATATCAACGTGAACTATTTTTATACCGTTTGCAAAAGTATCGGGATTACAGCTTACTCTGTCGCTTATTCTTGAACCGAGTACAACCATAAGGTCACAGTTTTCAAGAGCAAGTGCAGAAGTTTTTGTACCGTGCATACCAAGCATACCTACATAGCGTTCATCTGAATTGTCAAATGCACACTGCCCCATAAGAGAAAGTGAAACAGGAGCGTCAATAAGTTCTGCAAATTTCTTCATTTCATCAACAGCGTCACAGGAACAAACTCCACCACCTGCATAAATGAATGGCTTTTTGCTTGATTTTATAGCTTCAACAGCCTTTTCAATTTCGCTGTCAAGAGTACTGCTCTTTTCAAAAACATATTTCTGAGGAACTTTATTTTCAAATTCGCAGGTTTTTGCAGTAATATCCTTTGGAATATCTATAAGTACAGGACCTTTTCTGCCTTCATTGGCAATATAAAAAGCCTCTCTTATAGTATCTGCAAGGTCATTTATATCCTTTACTATGTAATTATGCTTTGTAACAGGCATTGTAATTCCTGTTATATCAACTTCCTGAAAACTATCAAGACCTAAAAGATTTGTACCTACATTTCCTGTAATTGCAACCATAGGAATACTGTCCATATAAGCAGTAGCAATACCTGTTACAAGATTTGTAGCACCAGGGCCTGAAGTAGCTATAACAACGCCTGTTTTACCTGTAGTTCTTGCATATCCGTCAGCAGCGTGA
>JAZKXQ010000052.1:0-2481 GCA_045611725.1 Oscillospiraceae bacterium | reverse complement strand
GATACAGTTACAGGAAAACTTGAAATTATAGAAAATGCAATAAAATGCCAAACTCCTGTTATAAGCTCAATGGGAACGGGAAATAAAATAAATCCCACACAGCTTGAAGTAACCGATATATATAAAACCTCTGTATGTCCTCTTGCAAAAGTAATGCGTCACGAACTTAAAAAAAGAGGAGTTAAAAAGCTTAAAGTATTGTATTCAAAGGAAATTCCGATAATTCCAGCCGTTTCAGATGAGGAACTTCCTCCGTCAAAACGTCAGATTCCCGGAAGCAATGCATTTGTGCCGTCTGTAGCAGGTATTATAATAGCAAGTGAAGTTATAAAGGATTTGACAGGATTTAAAAATTGATGTATAATAAAAGTAGTTAGCAACAGATAACTGAAAGGGTGAATTAATGGAACAGTATAAAGTAACGGGAATGAGCTGTGCTGCGTGTAGCTCAAGGGTTGAAAAGGCTGTATCTTCCCTTGAGGGTGTAACTTCCTGTGCAGTAAATCTTCTTACAAATTCAATGACGGTTGAGGGAACGGCAAGTTCACAGGCTATAATTTCAGCTGTTGAAAAGGCAGGTTATGGGGCTTCATTAAAAAATTCCGAAACAAAAGAAAAAACTGATAAATCAGATGAATTATCAGTTGAAAAGGAAATGTCAGTCCTTAAAAAGAGGTTATTTTATTCTCTTGGATTTTTAGCAGTTCTTATGTATTTTTCAATGGGATATTCTATGTTCGGATTTCCTGTTCCCGAATTTTTCAGAGAAAATTATATTGCAAACGGTCTTTTACAGCTTATTCTTTCAGCATTAATAATGATAATAAATCAGAAATTTTTTATTAATGGTTTCAAAGGCTTGAAAAACAAGTCACCGAATATGGATACACTTGTAGCAATAGGTTCAGGGGCTTCATTTATATACAGTACCTATGCTTTGTTTCATATGACTTCTGCTGAAAAATCTTTTCAGAGTCATTTTATGCACGAATTTTATTTTGAATCAGCTGCAATGATACTGGCATTGATAACTCTTGGAAAACTTCTTGAAACTCATTCAAAAGGCAAGACAACCAATGCTTTAAAAAGTCTTATGGATTTATCACCTAAAACTGCGGTAATTCTCAAAGACGGAAAAGAAATAAAAATATCTGCCCAAGATGTAAAAAAAGGAGATATTCTTGTAATACGTTCTGGAGAAAGCATAGCCGTTGATGGAATTATAATTGAAGGAAGCTGTTCTGTGAATGAATCAGCTATCACAGGAGAAAGCATACCTGTTGATAAAAATGTCGGGGATTATGTAACATCTGCAACAATAAATCAATCGGGATTTATAAAATGCGAGGCTCAGAAGGTAGGGGAGGATACAACTCTTTCACAGATTATAAAGCTTGTAAGCGAAGCCTCCTCAACTAAAGCTCCCGTAGCAAAGATTGCTGATAAAGTTTCTGGAATTTTCGTTCCTGTAGTAATTGCAATAGCTGTTATAACAACTATTATATGGCTTTTAGTAGGTCAGACAGCAGGTTTTGCTCTTGCAAGAGGAATTTCAGTTCTTGTGATAAGCTGTCCTTGTGCATTAGGTCTTGCAACTCCTGTTGCTATAATGGTAGGTAATGGAGTAGGTGCTAAAAACGGAATACTTTTCAAAACTGCTTTATCTCTTGAACAGACAGGAAAAATACAGGTTGTTGCACTTGATAAAACAGGAACTATAACTAATGGTAAGCCCGAAGTAACAGATGTTTTTGCTGAAAATATTTCTGAAATCGAACTTCTTGAAAAAGTATATGCTCTTGAAGTAAAAAGCGAACACCCTCTTGCAAAAGCTGTTGTAAAATATTCAGAAGAAAAAAATATAAAGCTTAAAGATGCTGAAAACTTTAAAACATATACAGGAAACGGGCTTTCGGGAACGGTTGATGGCATTAACATTACAGCAGGAAATTTAAAATTTATTAGTACAAAATCAAATATTTCCGAAAAAATAAAAACTGATGCTCGTAAACTTTCAGAGAATGGAAAAACTCCGATTTTTATATGTGCTGATGGAAAATACTGTGGAATGATAGCTATTGCTGATAAAATAAAATCTGACAGTGCTGAAGCTGTAAAGCAGCTTAAAAATATGGGTATTCATACAGTAATGATTACAGGAGATAATGAATATACTGCAAAAGCTATTGCCAAACAGGCAGGGATTGACGAGGTAATAGCAGGAGTTCTTCCCGATGGTAAAGAAAAGGCTATACACTCTTTGAAAAAAAGAGGAAAGGTATGTATGATAGGGGACGGGATAAACGATGCACCTGCCCTTAAAACTGCCGATACAGGAATTGCAATAGGTTCTGGAACAGATATTGCAATTGATACCGCAGATGTTGTGCTTATGAAAAGTAATCTGAAAGATGCTGTGGCTGCCATAAGATTAAGCAGACAAACTCTGAAAAATATCCACGAAAATCTTTTCTGGGCATT
>JAZKXQ010000051.1:0-7067 GCA_045611725.1 Oscillospiraceae bacterium | reverse complement strand
CATAATATTCAGTATCAGGGTAAATATGGTACTGAAGTTATAAATGAACTTATGGGTATCCCTATGTATCATTCAGACCTTTTAATGTATGACGGTTGCGTTAATATGATGAAAGGTGCAATACAGACAGCTGATAAGATTGTTACTGTAAGCCCAAGCTATGCGTGGGAAATTCTTGACCCGTGGTATTCACACGGTCTTGACAGGATACTTATAAATAAACAGTATAAGCTGTGTGGATTCCTTAACGGAATTGATGTTGATGCTTATAATCCAGAAACAGATGCTTTTATACCTGCAAATTATAGTATATCAAATCTTGATGCAAAGAAAATATGCAAACAGAAACTTATTGAAGAACTTGGACTTCAGGAAGGCGATGAACCAGTTATTGGTATCATAACAAGACTTGTTTCACATAAGGGCATAGACCTTATAAAACACGTTATGGAAGATATGATAAATCTTGGTTATAAATTCGCTATTCTCGGAAGCGGTGAAAAGATTTTTGAAGATTATTTCAATGAAATGTCCTGGAGATATAAGGACAAGGTAAGCACTACAATAGGATTTATACCTGATTTGGCAAGACGTATATATGCAGGTGCTGATATGTTCCTTATGCCGTCACAGAGTGAACCGTGTGGACTTGCTCAAATGGTTTCAATGCGTTACGGTACAGTTCCGATTGTCCGTGAAACAGGAGGATTAAGGGATTCAGTTCGTGATTGTGGAGATGAAAACGGAAACGGTTTCACATTCAAGTCATATAATGCCCACGATATGCTTAACGCTTGTAGGAGAGCAAAAGCAGCATATGACAATAAAGATGAATGGTATACTATTATGAAACGTGATATGGCAGAAGATTTCAGCTGGTCTACATCAGCAGAACTCTATATAGGTCTTTATCGTGAAATAGTTAACTGGAATAAATAAATTATTAACAGGGATATTTTTTAATATCCCTGTTTTGATATTAGGGAGATTTTTATGCCTTTTATTGTATCACAAATAAAATCCTCGCTTGGAGAGAATAAGAAAAATATAATTTCAAAAGCTTTTAAAAGCATTGGAATATCTCAGAAAAATGCAGTAACAAGCGATATTCATAAAACCTCGCTTGATGCAAGAAATCAGAATAATATTCATTTTGTACATTCTGTTTATATTGAACTTTCTGATGTTAATGATGAAAAAAATATATGCAGTAAAAATAAATTCTGCACATATATAGAAAAAAATGAATTTTCTCCTGTGATATGTAAAAATAATTACAAGGGGAGAATTACTATTGCAGGTTTTGGCCCTGCGGGAATGTTCTCAGCGTTAATTCTTGCGGAAAATGGATATAAACCAATAGTTTTTGAACGTGGGGAATGTGTTGAAAACAGAATAAAATCAGTAGAGAATTTCTGGAATAATGCAATACTTGACGAAAATTCAAATGTACAATTCGGAGAGGGTGGTGCAGGAACTTTTTCAGATGGAAAGCTGACCACAAGAATTAAAGACCCTCTTTGCAGATATGTTCTTGAAAGATTTGTGGAATTTGGAGCTCCAAAGGAAATTTTAACTAAAGCAAAGCCACATATCGGAACAGATAATCTAAGAAATATTGTAAAAAATATCCGTGAAAGAATAATAAGTCTTGGAGGAGAGATAAAATTCTGCACAAGACTTGACAATATAAATATATCCAATGGAATTATTGAAAGTGTCAGTGCAGGAGGCAATGAATACAGCACAGGAGCATTGATACTCGCTGTAGGACATTCTGCAAGAGATACTTTTGAAATGCTTTACAGGAAAAATATTTTTATTGAGCCTAAACCATTTTCAGTGGGAATAAGAATTGAACACAAGCAGTCAGATGTTGATTATAGCCTGTATGGAAAAAATGCAGGAAATCCAATGCTTCCTAAAGGAGAATATCAGCTGTCACACCGTGAAAAGAATGGCAGGGCAGTATATACCTTCTGTATGTGTCCCGGTGGAATGGTTGTTCCTTCATCGAGTGAATATGGCGGAGTGGTAACCAATGGAATGAGTGAATTTTCAAGAGATGGAGAAAATGCCAATTCAGCAGTTGCCGTATCGGTTTCTCCCGAGGATTTTGGAAAAAATGCTCTTGACGGGGTAGAATTTGCAAGAAAAATAGAACAGAAAGCATATGAATATGGCAGTAAAAATTATAAAGCACCGGCAACTACTGTAAAAGGATTTCTTGAAGGTAAACCAAGTCTTAAATCGTCAGTAAATCCTACATATGCGACAGGATTAAAAGAATGTGAACTAAGGGAAATTTTCCCGAAATATATAACAGATATGCTTGAAACGGGATTTAAACAATTTGAAAGAAAAATGAAATGTTTTGGGGACGGAAATGCAATAATGACAGCACCCGAAACAAGAACATCTTCACCTGTAAGAATTACAAGAAATGACAAGTACTGTTCGTTGTCTGTAAGCAATCTCTATCCTTGCGGAGAGGGTGCAGGATATGCAGGAGGAATAATGTCGGCAGGAGTTGATGGAATAAAGGTAGCTTTGAAAATTATGGAGGAGTATTCTCCTGAATAGCTATATATAATTCATAAAAAGCAGAATAGAAAGGAATATTTAATTATGAAGCCAATGAAAAGTGATTGGTATAAGAAAATATGGACTTTAGATATTCAAAATCAATCGTGGGTAGAGGATACAAAAAGACAGGTTGATTTCCTTATACAAAAATTACAACTTAAAGGTAATGAAAAGATACTTGACCTTGCTTGTGGTTTTGGTAGACATTCGTTGGAATTTGCAAGGCGAGGATTTGATGTAACAGGTATTGATATTACTGCTGATTACATAAATTATGCCAATGAACAAGCAAAAAATGAAAGGCTGAACGCTCGTTTTATCTGCTCAGACATACGAGAAATAAGCTTTGAAAATGAATTTGATGTTGTGTTGAATATGGCTGATGGTGCAATTGGATACCTTGAAAATGATGAGGAAAATCTCAAAATATTTGCAATTGTTGCAAAGGCACTGAAGTTAGGTGGAAAGCATTTTATGGATATTATGAATGGAGCTTATGCAACAACGCATTTCCCCTGTAAGATGTGGGATGCAGGAGAAAAGTGTCTTACTCTTTCAGATTTTGAATGGAATGCTGAAACAAAAACACTCATTTATGGTCAGATTGATTTTCCATATGGAGAAGTTTTATCCAAGCCAATAATAGAAGAAGGTAATACAATAAGGATTTACTCTTTGGATGAGATACAAGATGTATTTGGTAAATTTGGAATGAAAGTGTATGACAGCTATGGTGATTTTAGCGGAACTCCGTTATCTGATAAATGTATACAACTTATGGTTTGTTCACAAAAAGTTGACAGAATAAAAACGGATTTAAAAATTATGGAAGAATGTTCTCCGAAGTAATAAAAAAACTGACATCGTTTTAAACGGTGTCAGTAATTTTTTTATGAGTTAATAAAAGCATAAACTATTGCAAACCATTCACGCACCCAGTAGGTAGGTATAAGCCATACTGATGTGGGGGCAGAAATTGAACTTGTTTTTATTTCCATTTCATTCGCTATCATACTTGCTCTTAATTGATGATAGCCGTCTGTAGCAACTATAAGATTATTGCCTAAATTATAATTTTCCATTATTTCCTTAGAAAATTTAAAATTTTCATAGGTATTTGACGACTTGTCCTCTTTGTAAATACGCTTAGGGGAAATACCTTTTTCAACGAGATATGCTTTCATACATTCAGCCTCGCTTATCTGTTCATCTTGTCCCTGACCTCCCGAAACTATAACAAGAGTGTCATCATTTTCCTTGAGGTATTCATATGCAGTATCAAGACGTCTTTTAAGCATAAGGCTTGGACGTGTTCCCTTTACCTTACAGCCAAGAACTATTACAGTATCATTTGCAACAGGCTTTTTATTTATGGAATGTATCATAAAACCACTTATAATAATTCCAAGAAGAAAACCAATTATAAGAAATGCTATAAAGCCTGTGATTATAATTTTTCCAATGGTATATCCATAAAATTTATAGAGAATTTCAGATACTTTGTCATTGAATATAAAGAACACAGACATTACGGCACATATAAATACTCCGAAACTATTTCCAATATTGACTATGCCCGAAAAAAATGGGGCTATAAATATAAGCAAACCTGCTGAAAATATAACAGACATAATTATTCTCAGCACGTTATTATCAATATGAAGCATTAAATATTGTCCTTGAGAGCCTGTGCAAGTTGTGCAGGGCAGGAAGTAGGTTTATATCCACAAGTTATATTTTCAAGCTTTGAAATTACATCTTCAGCTTTCATTCCTCTTACAAGTTCGGAAATACCTTTAAGATTTCCGTTGCAACCTCCTACAAATGCAACATCTTTTACGATACCGTCTTCAACTTCAACAGTAATCTGACGTGAACAGACTCCCTTTGGGGTGTATACAAATTTCATTTAAAAATCAACTCCTATATTTGCATATTAAGAAACATACCTGATGAATCGGAATTTTCTCCGAAAACAACGCCTGATGCGTTATAGCTGAGATTATTGAGAGTTTCTTCAGCTTTTTCTTCTTCAGAAATTTCTGTTTCTTTTCCCTCAATCTTTGAAAGATTTTCTTCTGTTTCAGCCTCAAGATTAGCCATCTGTTTTTTGCAGTATGCATTTACAAGCGACCTGTATCCTGTAGTTTTATACAATGCACTGTTGCTGAGATTATTGTATATTGATGAAAGTGGGTCAGAAGATGAATAAACAGATTTATTCATACCCGAAAGAAGATTTTTAGTACTTTTGGCTGAATACATAGACTGATAATACGAAGCATTGTAAGTACCTAATCCATTAACTGCCATAATAATTCCTCCTTGTTATTTTATATATTTACTGTAATTATATACAGTTTATCTGTAAATATAAGTATTCCTATGATTATTATATAATTTTATAGTTAAATTGTCAAGCGTTTACATAAATTTCCGATAGTTAAAATAATAAAAATACAGATAATAAGATTACAAATGAAAGGAGTGATTTTAAATGAAAAGTATGAAAACACTTGCAAAGGGAATAACAGCAGGAATTGCCATAGGAGCAGTATGCTATGTTATTTCTCAGTCAACACCTCACCAAAAACGTGAAATAAAGAGAAATGCTAATAAAATGCTACATTCTTTTGGGAGTACAGTAAGCACATTTACTTCAATGATAAGATAGTGTTTTGTAAAAAGAAAAACAGTATCCAAATAAAATGGATACTGTTTTTTGAGAAGAAATTCTTTTTCATATATAATTTTAATATAAGGGGATAAAGGGATTGTTTATATAATAATGTTCCTGTGTGACAGTTTTG
This sequence comes from Oscillospiraceae bacterium, assembly GCA_045611725.1. GTDB lineage: Bacteria > Bacillota > Clostridia > Oscillospirales > Ruminococcaceae > UBA5884. The sequence goes on along the minus strand of JAZKXQ010000051.1, from coordinate 1,671 downwards.
TGATGATTTTATAAAAATAATGTTAAAACATTCCCATATTTTCAAGAGGAATTATTTGTGACAGTGAATTTATTAATTCTTTGGATATTTTTATCTTTATTTCATTTTTTAAATGTGCATATTTTTTTAAATCTGTAAAATAAAATACAAGTTTATTATCACCATAATGACTACTGCATATTGATAATATATCTTTAACAAGATTTTGCTGACTACTTAAAAGCTTTATTCCGAAATTTTTAGAGGATATGTTGTCTGAAAATTGCTGTTCTGTAAATATTTTTTCAGCAATAATTTTTATTTCATCTGTTTCACGGGATATTCTTGCATCAATAACAACTATTGTATTTTCTTTTATTATGTTGCTGAATGACTTATAAACAGATGGAAAAACAATAATTTCAGATGAAGAATTATCATCTTCAACTTTTATATAGCACATATCTTCGCCTTTTCGTGTTCTGTATGGCTTTATGCTTTCGATTATGCATAGAACAGATATTTTTTCTTTATCTTTTTTATCAGAAATATTTTTAATATAATCTAAATGCATAAGCTTTGCTACAATATCATATTTTCCGAGAGGATTTCCTGAAACGTATATACCTGTACTTTCTTTTTCCATACCAAGAAGAATGTTTATAGGATATTCTTCTGTTTCAGGAACATTCATATCTATATGTGTTTCTGATAAATTACCAAAAAGGTCAAGTTGTCCCTCAAGAATTTTTCCGTGACTATGAGAATAAAAATCAAGAGCATTTTCATAATTTTCAATCATCTGACGGCGATTAAATCCCATATCATCAAAGCAACCTGATTTTATAAGACTTTCAACAGCTCGTTTATTTATATCTTTGTCAGCCATTCTCTTACAGAAATTAAGAAATGATGTAAACCTTCCATTTTCATCACGTTCTTTAATTATAATTGATATGATACCTTTGCCAAGATTTCTTATTGCAAGAAGTCCATATCTTATTCCATTTTCACAAACTGTAAATTCTTCATAGCTTTGATTTATATCTGGTCTTATAAGTTTTACATTATTTTTTTCACATTCTTCAATATATTCATTAAGCTTGTCGCCCGAGGATATAACGCTTGATATAAGAGATGCCATATATTCCTTAAAGTAATGACATTTAAGATAAGCTGTCTGATATGCAACACAGGCATACGATACAGCGTGTGATTTATTGAATGCATATGAAGCAAAGCTCATCATTTCATCAAAAATCTCATTAGCAGTCTGTTCATCAACTCCATTATTTACTGCACCAATACAGTTTATAGTATCATCTGGATTTTTTTCGCCGTATATGAATGCTGAACGTTCTTTTTTCATAACATCAACTTTTTTCTTAGCCATAGCACTTCTTACAATATCTGAACGGCTATAGGAATATCCTGCAAGACTTCGGCATATTTCCATAACCTGTTCCTGATATATGATACAGCCATAACTTACGGAAAGTATTGGTTTAAGGAGTTTGTGCTTATATTTTATTTTCGATTTATCGTGACGACATAGGATATATTGTGGAATAGAATCCATAGGGCCAGGGCGATAGAGTGAGAGAACTGCCGTCAAATCCTCTATATTTTCGGGAACAAGTCTTTTTAGAACGGAAGTTATTCCTGAACTTTCAAACTGAAAAATTCCTGAAG
>JAZKXQ010000050.1:0-7501 GCA_045611725.1 Oscillospiraceae bacterium | reverse complement strand
GGATAAGTGCAGGATTATTTTCAAGAGTCTGCACAAGGTTAGGTTTTAAAGCGTCCTTCATAAGAGCAGTCATAGCTCCCTCAACGCCTAAATCTCTTGCATATACAGGTTCTCCGTCAAGATTGTATGCTACAAGTATATTTCCAAATCTTCTTTTAAGGTCATCAAGGTCAGACGCAAGGCAGAGTATTGCCATTACTTCGGAAGCTACTGTTATCTGGAAGCCGTCCTCACGAGGAATACCATTTATTTTTCCTCCAAGTCCTGCAATGGTATTTCTTAATGCTCTGTCATTCATATCAAGACAACGTTTGAACATAATTCTTCTCTGGTCAATTCTGAGTTCATTTCCGTGATGCATATGATTATCAATAACAGCACAAAGAAGATTGTTTGCAGAAGTAATTGCGTGCATATCTCCTGTAAAATGAAGATTTATGTCCTCCATAGGCACTATCTGGGAGTATCCTCCACCTGCAGCACCTCCCTTTATTCCGAAAACAGGGCCGAGAGATGGTTCACGCAGAGCAAGAACAGCTTTTCTTCCTGTTTCAGCCATTGCCTCTGTAAGACCTACGCTTACAGTAGTTTTGCCCTCTCCTGCTGGAGTAGGATTTATAGCAGTTACAAGTATAAGTTTTCCGTCAGGTCTGTCGCTTAGCTTTTCAAAAAGCTTTTCAGAAAGCTTTGCCTTATAATGTCCATAAGGTTCAATATATTCTTTATCTATACCGAGTTTATCAGCAATTTCAGTTATAGGTTTCATATTAGCACTCTGTGCAATTTCAATATCAGTCAGCATAAAAAAATCCTCCCGATTAAATAAATTCTGCATTGACATAACAATATTTGCATTGTTATGCTAAATATACAAGTCAATAATAATATTATTATAACATTTATAATTATATATGTCAAAAATTTTTTGATTTTTAATAAAATATTAATTACTTCTCAAGTTTTTTATGGTATTATATAAATATAAATAAATTTACAGGAGGTTTCTATGAAAAAAATAGTTATTATGACAACTTGCCTTGCAATGCTTGGCAACAGCAGTATGATAGTCAATGCTGAAACTCAGAACAATGTTTGTATAAATGAAATATGTGCTAAAAACACAAGCTTTACTGCTCCCGATGGAAATTATTATGACTGGATTGAACTCTATAATTCATCGAATAAATCTATCGATATAAGTGGCTACGGACTTTCAGATAGTTCTGACGCTCCTCCTAAATATACATTTCCACAGGGAACTGTAATCGAGGCTGGAAAATATCTCATTGTTTTCTGTGATTCAACAGCTATCGCTCAAGGAGATATGCTTTTTGCATCTATGGGACTTTCCAAAAATGGTGAAACAATAGTACTTACAGATACAAATGGAAATGCAGTTGATACTCTTACATTCGGAGCTATTGAAACAAATGTTACATATGGACGTATTCCAGATGGAAGTGATATTCTTGCACAGATGACTCCAACTCCATATGAAACCAATGCTGTTTCAGTATCTGCACCTGTATTTTCTCAAAATTCCGGATTCTATGGTACAGATTTTCAGCTTTCGCTTACAGCTGAAAGTAACAGCACTATTTATTATACTCTTGATGGCAGTGACCCTTCCTCATCTGATACGGCAATTGAATATGACGGTTCAATAAATATATATGACAGAACTTCAGACCCCAATGTTTACAGCAATTATCAGCACGATGATACAGCACATTCCATTACCCTTAAAACGAAATATAAAGCTCCGAATTATAATGTTGATAAAGCTACAGTTATAAGAGCCGTTGCCAAAGATAAAGATGGCAATACAAGTAATATTGTAACAAATACATATTTTGTATTTCCACAGGACAAACTCAAATATTACAAGGATATTTCTGTAGTTTCACTTGTTACAGACCCTAAAAATCTTTTTGACGCTGATACAGGAATATATGTTGCAGGAAATCAATATCTTGACTGGAAAAACAGCAGTTTATATGACCCTGCTAAAAGCGAATGGGATACAGATAATACAGCAAACTTTTTCAGCAAGGGCAGAGAATGGGAAAGACCTGTTTCATTTACTGTATTTGAAAATGGAGAAATGGCTCATTCTCAAGATATGGGAATAAGAATAAAAGGAGCGTCAACAAGAAATTCAGCTCAGAAAAGCTTTAATCTTTATGCAAGAAGTGATTATGGCGAATCTAAATTTGAATATCCGATTCTTGAAGATAATATTTCCGAAGTAACAGGAAAGAATATAAAGAAGTATGATTCAATAAGTCTTAGAAATACTTCGTGGCACGACCGTCTTAACGATACTGTAGCACAGCCCTTATTGACTGACAGAAATGCAGTTTCAACTCAAAATATGAAACCGTGTGTTGTATTTCTTGATGGCGAATTCTGGGGATTTTATCAGATTATCGAAAAGTATTCTGATTATTATATTCAATCCCATTACAATGTTGAAAAAGAATATGTTGCAATGATTAAAAACAGTGAACTTGAAGAAGGTACTTCCAAAGATGAAAGCGATTTCTGGACGCTAAATAATTCTCTTGACAGTATGGATTTATCAGATTCTTCAGTATATCAGGAATTTAGTAATGTTGTTGATATTGACAGCCTTGTTGAACATTATTGTGCCGGTATTTATCTTGGAACTTATGACTGGCCTAACTATAACTATGGGGTATGGAGATATAATGGCAGTGAAATTGCAGGAAATAAATATACAGATGGAAAATGGCGTTTTTTGTGTTTTGACTTTGATTATACAATCGGTCTGACATATGCAAGTTTCGGTGGCGTTCAGGGATTTGAATATGACAGTTTCACACACGTTGATAACAATAAAAAATATATTCCTGCAAAATTCTTTACAAAATGCAGTGAAAATGATGAATTTAAAAAGCAGTTTGCACTTACATATTGTGATTATGCAAATTATGTTATGTCACCTGATACGGTTGAAAAACTTCTCATAGAACACGAACAGACTATGGCATATCCATATGCACAAGGTTCACTTCGCTGGTGTGGATATGCTAATAATACTAATGCACAAAGCATTTTTAATGGTTCTGTTACTAACTATCAAAATACTTATCTTTCTAATGTTCGTAATTTCTTTGAAAAACGTGCAACATACACACTTGAAGATATGAAAAATTATTTTGGTTTAACTGGTACTTGCGAAAACATCACTCTTAAAACTAATGGTAATGGTCAGATTAAAATTAATACAATCATTCCTGAAATGACAAATGGTAGCTGGACAGGACAGTATTTCACAGATTATCCTGTAACAGTTACAGCAATTCCAGATGATAATCAGACTTTTGAGGGCTGGTCGGGATATATTCAATCAGATGAACCGACAATAACAGTTCCTTTCAGTACAGCTATTACACTTCAGGCTAATTTCAGTACTGATTTGGGTGAAAAAGGCGATATTAATGCAAATGGAGTAATTGATTTGCCAGACCTTGTTATTCTGAAAAAGCATATAATGAATGTTCAATCTATGAATACCGAACAGATTGAGTATGCTGATATTGTTTCTGATGATAAAATCAATGCTTTTGACGTATCAGCAATGAAAAAGGAACTTTTGAAATAAAATAAAAATATGCATCTCAGTAACTTATTAACTTGTGAGGTGCATATTTTCTTTAATAAGGAGAATATTTATGTTTGCTGATTTTGATTTTGGAAATAACATTCTATCGAAATATATTGATTTTGATGAAAATTATCTTAAAGAAGACCTTATACAAATAGTATACAAAAATGGTTATATAATAGATGTCGGCTGGTATAACGGAATTTTCAGAACTGTTCTTGTATTCAATAAAAATGTTATTGATGAATATACCTGCAAGACAATTGATAAACTTAAAATTCAGCTTAAAAATCTTGTTGAAAGGGCAAAAATAAAAAAGCTTGATGAAGAATTTTTTCACAGGGATTGTCTGGAGGTTGCTCCCGACCTTGTAGGAAAAATCTTAGTAAGAAAAAATGAAAATGATGAGGAAATCCGTATAAGAATTACTGAAACGGAAGCCTACAGAGGCACAGAAGATAAAGCCTGTCACGCTTCAAAAGGACGTACTCCGAGAACTGAACTGCTTTACCGTGAAAGCGGTATAATATATGTTTATCTCTGCTATGGAATACACTGGCTTATGAATGTAATCACAGGAGAAAAAGAACAGCCACAGGGAGTACTTTTAAGAGCGGGAGAAAATTTCAACGGCCCTGCAAAGCTTACAAAAAAGCTTAATGTTGATAAATCCTTTAATGGTCAGTCATTTGTAAACAATGAAAATATATGGATAGAAGATGACGGATACAGACCTGAAATAAGAACAGATAAAAGAGTAGGAATTGACTATGCAGGGAAAGAATGGGCTGACAAGCAATGGAGATTTATTGAAAATAAAAATTGACTTGTATGATTATATATGATATAATTAGAAAAATTGTGCAGGAGGGATTATATGGACATAATTTTTTATCCAGATGATTTATCTGTAAAAAATGCTTTATCAGATGATGAACCTTTACTTGTACTTATTTCATTTGATGGAAAGAAAATGATTGTTTCCCATATTGATAATGCAGTAGAACATCATATTCTTTTAAAAAAAGTAAATCTTCCCGATACTGATATTGATAAATATTTCCGTATAGTTGCTGACAGTGACGGTGCTGACTGGACATTTGTATGTCCTCCTGATTATAAAAATATAGAAAACCGTCACCACAGAATACAGACTTTTTATAAAGATGGCATTTCAGTAATTTCCGAGGGATTAAAGGAATTGGGGATAAATACTGAAATTAATATACCAAAAAGATATAGAAGGCATTACGATATTTTATGGGAAAATTAAGGAGGATTTTTTATGAGAAGAATAGCAGGAGGTTCAAACCTTATAAAGGGCATAGCTTCAATTGCAGTTATTTTAAGCGGTGTCGGTGCAAAAACTTATATGGATAACAATAATGAACTTGCAGTTGAAGATGTTATCCAGGTTGTTGAATCATCGGGATATAATCACGGAGGATTGCTTCACGTAAAAGGCAAGATTAAAAACAAATCCGATATTGACAATGTAAAAGTAACAATGACTGTTCAGTTTATGGACAGCAGTAAAAATCCTATGAAAAGCGTAAAGGAAGTTAATGAGGATTTGGACGCAGGAGAAATCTGGAGCTTTGATATAGCTTCACTTGGAAAAAATGCTTCATACTACTCTATTGAATACATAGAAATTGAATGTGAATAAATAATAATATCCTTGACAAATTATTATATATCATATATAATATAAAGTAGTTTACGGAAAGGACAGCAGAATTATGACTGATTATACTGCATATAAAAAGTATATAGTCAATGTGGTCGTGAATTATAATCACAGGCTTTTGCTGTTATGCCCGTAAATAATAATTGAAAATACGGAACTTAAACAGCTGAAGCTTTGCTTTATGCTGTTTTTATTTTTTAAATCAGGAGATGTTGAAATGAAAAAAGAATTGTCAAAATTCTATGAACCTTCAGAGGTTGAAGACAAAATATATGCCTACTGGACAGAAAAAAACTGTTTCAGGGCAGAAGTCGATAAAACCAAAAAACCTTATACAATAGTTATTCCTCCTCCGAATATCACAGGTCAGCTCCATATGGGTCACGCACTTGATAATACTTTGCAGGATATTCTTATCAGATGGAAAAGAATGAGCGGTTATTGTGCTTTATGGCTACCGGGTTCTGACCACGCATCAATTGCCACAGAGGCTAAAATTGTTGAAGCTATGAAAAAAGATGGCGTTACCAAAGAAGATATTGGACGTGATGGCTTCCTTAAAAGAGCCTGGGAATGGAAAAGACAGTACGGCGGAAGAATTATTACTCAGCTTAAAAAATTAGGTTCTTCGTGTGACTGGTCAAGAGAACGCTTTACTATGGACGAAGGCTGTAACAAGGCTGTAAGAGAAGTTTTTGTAAATCTCTACAATAAAGGTCTTATCTACAGAGGTGAACGTATCATTAACTGGTGTCCTGAATGTCTTACATCTATTTCCGATGCAGAGGTTGAATATGAGGACCAGTCAGGACATTTCTGGCATATCAGATATAAGATAAAGGATACAGACAATTATCTTGAACTTGCAACAACACGTCCTGAAACTCTCCTCGGAGATACAGCTGTTGCAGTAAATCCAAACGATGAAAGATATAAAGACCTTATCGGAAAAACAGTAATTCTTCCTATTGTTCACAGAGAAATTCCAATAGTTGCTGATGACTATGTTGAAATGGATTTCGGTACAGGCGTAGTTAAAATTACTCCTGCACACGACCCTAATGACTTTGAAGTTGGTCAGCGTCACAATCTCCCGATAATAAATGTAATGACAGATGATGCAAAAATTACAGAAGATTATCCGAAATATGCAGGTATGGACAGATATGAAGCAAGAAAAGCTATTGTTGCAGACCTTGAAGCTGAAAATGCACTTGTAAGAATTGAAGATTACAGTCATAATGTAGGTACTTGTTACAGATGCGGAACTACTGTTGAACCGAGAATTTCAAAGCAGTGGTTTGTAAAAATGGAAACTCTTGCAAAACCTGCAATTGACGCTGTTAAAAATGGCGATACAAAATTCGTTCCGGAACGTTTTGACAAGATTTATTTCCACTGGCTTGACAATATCCGTGACTGGTGTATTTCAAGACAGATATGGTGGGGTCATCAGATTCCTGCTTTCTACTGCGACGATTGTGGCGAAATGGTTGTTACAAAGGAAGATAAGGCTGTTTGTCCGAAGTGTGGTAAGGAAATGCGTCAGGACCCTGATACTCTTGATACATGGTTCTCATCAGCACTCTGGCCTTTCTCAACACTTGGCTGGCCTGAAAATACAGAAGATTTAAAATACTTCTATCCTACAAATACACTTGTAACAGGCTATGACATTATTTTCTTCTGGGTTATCAGAATGGTATTCTCATCTATAGAGCAGACTGGAAAGCTTCCTTTCCACACTGTTTTATTCCATGGTCTTGTAAGAGATGACCAGGGTAGAAAGATGAGTAAGTCCTTGGGCAATGGTATCGACCCACTTGAGGTAATTGATAAGTACGGTGCAGATGCACTTAGACTTACTCTCATCACTGGAAATGCACCTGGTAACGATATGCGTTTCTACTGGGAGAGAATTGAAGCAAGCCGTAACTTTGCTAATAAGATTTGGAATGCTTCAAGATTTATTATGATGAATATAGAGAAGGCTGACATAAAGGATGTTAAGCTCACTGATTTAACACTTGCAGATAAGTGGATTATGTCTAAGATGAACGAGCTTGTTAAGGATGTTACTGAGAACATGGAGAAATATGAGCTTGGTATCGCAGCTGACAAGATTCACAATTTCCTCTGGGAGGAGTTCTGTGACTGGTATATCGAGATGGTTAAGCCTA
>JAZKXQ010000049.1:0-3348 GCA_045611725.1 Oscillospiraceae bacterium | reverse complement strand
TCCTTTTCCATAATGTAATCAAACGGCAGAACAGACAATTCTAAAAAATCTGTCCTGCCTTATTTATGCTATATATTATTTTGTTCCAAAAATTCTGTCACCTGCATCTCCAAGACCCGGGATTATATATTTATCTTCATTAAGGCATTTGTCAACCATTCCACAGTATATTTCAACATCGGGGTGAGTCTTTTCGAGTCTTTCAATACCTTCCGGAGATGCTATAATACACATCATTTTTATATTTTTACAGCCTTTTTGTTTAAGTTCTGAAACTGCCATAACAGCTGAACCACCTGTCGCAAGCATAGGGTCAACTATAATTGCGTGACGTTCTGAAATGTCTTCCGGAAGCTTTGAATAATACTTTACAGATTCGTGAGTATTTTCATCTCTGAAAGTACCTATATGCCCTATTTTAGCTGCTGGAACAAGCTTTGTTACACCATCGACCATACCAAGACCTGCTCTTAAAATCGGTATAAATGCAAGTTTTCTGCCTGATATGATATTTGTTTTTGCAACTGCAACAGGAGTTTCTATTTCTACTTCTTTAAGAGGTAAATCCCTTGTTGCCTCATAGCATATAAGCATAGCTGTTTCGGAAACAAGTTCTCTGAATTCTTTAGAGCCTGTATTTTTATCTCTCATAAGAGATATTTTATGCTGAACAAGAGGATGTTCTATTATATGAAGGTTTGACATAATAATTTTCCTCATTTCCTATTGATTTTTTTCGATTTCTGTTATAAGGTCAACTCTCCTTTGATGACGACCACCTTCAAATTCTGTTGAAAGGAATAAATCAGCGAGTTCAATTGCAACGCCTGAACCGAGAGTTCTTGCACCTATGCACATAACATTTGAATCATTATGCAATCTTGTATATTTTGTAGAAAAATGGTCTGCACAGAGAGCAGCTCTTATACCTTTGAATTTATTTGCGGCAATTGACATACCGACGCCTGTTCCACAGATAAGAATACCCTTTTCGCAGGAATTGTCAATAATCTTTTCGCATACAGCCTTTGCTATGTCAGGATAATCGCAGGAATTTCCGTCACAGCCACAGTCTGTAACTTCTATATTCTGTTCTTTAAGATGAGCGATTATCTCATTTTTAAGCTGAAATCCTGCGTGGTCGCAACCTATTGCTATCATAATAAAAATCTCCAATCAAAAAAACTTTATTTTAAGTATAACCTTTTACATTATATTTGTCAAGAAAAAACATACAAAAGGATTTAATACAGAATTTTACAAAAAATACAATTACAATACAAAATAATAAGATTAAAGATAGATTTATTTTCAGTTCTGAAAGCACTTCTTTATAGTGAGTTTAAACTTTATTCAAATCCTTTTCAGCCTTTGTAAGCTGAAGATATGACGCTTCAAGCATATCGGGAGAGATTGTTTCTCTGTCAAGAGAGGCAATGCAAAGACTTCCTGCATTCTGATTGACAAGCAAAGGAGATGCTTTTTTTATTTTTTCATTTCCATAATTCTTTACAAATTCATCTGCAATATCCCCGTTTACTGTTACATTTTCATTATAATTCAAAAGTTCTTTTGCAAGTTCGGAAGCACTTATTATTCTGTCATCGCACAGCCTTGAAATTTTACCGTTTTCAAATCTGAAAACAGCATTGTATACAAGGTCAAGCCTTGCTTTCATCACAGGACATATTATTCCCTCAAAGCCAAGCATATTGTATGCAAGGCTTTCAAGAGTTGATATTCCGGAACATTCAGTATTCAAAGCAAAAGCCATAGCTTTTACAGCTGATATGCCTATTCTTAATCCCGTATATGAACCAGGACCTGTTGATACTGCAATTCTTTCAACATCTTCTATGCGTTTTCCACAATCCTCAAGTAATTTTTTACATAACGGCATTATAACCTGTGAATGAGTAAGATTTGTATTAACCGATACAATACCTTTTATAGCATCATCTTCCGATAATGCAACCGAGGCAATCTTTCCCGAAGTATCAATTCCCAGAATCAGCAAATCTTTCATCTCCTTTCACAGTTATTCTGCGTTCATTTTCATTAAGATACTCTATTTCTATTATTATTGTATTTTCAGGCAGAAAATCTGCAATATTTTCAGACCATTCCACTGCAAATACGCTTTCCTCCGAAGGATAATCAAAAAATCCCGTAGTTTCAAGAGAATCAGCTTCCAGTATTCTGTACATATCGAAATGATACAGATTTATTTTTCCTCTGTATTCATTTACAATTGAAAATGTTGGCGAGGTTACATCGTCTTTAAGTCCAAGCCCCTGTGCAAGACCTCTTGTAAATGTAGTTTTTCCTGCTCCCATTCCGCCTTTATATGCAATTATATCCCCTTTTTTCAGAAGAGAACCTATTTTAACTGCATATTCTATTGTTTCCTCCGGAGAATGTGTAATTATCATATATTTTCAGTTCCTTTTTATAAGATTTGATTTATCAGAACAATCCGCTTATATTTCCTGAAGAATCGCAGTCTATACGCATTGCAGCAGGATTTTTCGGAAGTCCTGGCATAGTCATAACATCTCCCGTATAGATTACAGCAAAACCTGCACCTGCCGAGATTTTAACATCTCTTACAGTTATTTTGAAATTTTCAGGTTTTCCAAGCTTTGTCGGGTCATCTGAAAGTGAATACTGAGTTTTTGCAACGCATACAGGAACATTTGAAAATCCAAGTTTTTCTATTTCAGCTATCGATTTTTCAGCCTGTGCAGTATATACCACACCATCAGCCCTGTAAATTTCCTTAGCAATAGTTTCTACTTTTTCCTTTATACTGAGTTCGGTTGAATAAAGAGGAGCAAACGATGAAGGATTTTCCTCAATAACCCTGCAAACCTTATCAGCAAGTTCAACTCCACCTTTTCCACCTTTAGCGAAAACTTCACACATTGAACATTCAACATTAAGTTCAGCACATACTCTCTTTATTACAGCTATTTCATTTTCAGTATCTGTATGGAATTTGTTTATCGCAACTAATGCAGGTACTCCGAATTTCTTCATATTTTCAATATGAGTTTTAAGATTTACAATACCCTTTTCAAGGGCCTCTGTATTTTCCTGTGAAAGTTCAGCCTTAGGCACTCCACCATTGTATTTCAATGCCCTTATAGTTGCAACAATTACAACACAAGAAGGTTTAAAACCTGCAAATCTGCATTTTATATCAAAGAATTTTTCTGCTCCGAGGTCAGAACCGAATCCAGCCTCAGTTATACAGTAATCACCAAGCTTTAATGCAAGTTTTGTTGATCTTACTGAGTTACAACCGTGACCTATATTAGCGAAAGGGCCTCCGTGGATAAGTGCGGG
>JAZKXQ010000048.1:0-4517 GCA_045611725.1 Oscillospiraceae bacterium | reverse complement strand
ATCTTTTATAATATGTTTCCAGGGAATATCAGGCTCTATCCATACAAATTCAGGATAATTATATACTTCCTGATTATTGTTGACCGATACGGGATTATCTTCGGGAGGATTATTTTTATTATAGAAATATTCATAAACATAGGGTTCAGCAAACAGCACTGCAAATATTGCAAGTGCTGCTGTGAAAATCCCTCTTAGAAATTTTTTCAATTATAAATCTTTCCTTTTTGGATTTTTCAGAGCTTTGATATAGCGTCGGAAATTGTCTGATTACCTGCCTCTTTTCCGTATACATCAATAGCATTTTTATTTCTGTCAGCGTGTGTAAGGCAACCTGCACCGCCTATACAGCCACCCTCACAAGCCATACCTTCAATGAAATTACCCTGAAGGACATTTTTGGAGGCTTTAAGAAGTGCTGTTCTGCATTGTTCAATACCTTCACAAACTACTGGTTTATATTCAAAATCAATATTTTCGTGTTCCTTGAGTCCTTGTCTTACAGCCTCGGTTATACCACCACTTCTTGCGAATATTCTTCCGAAATATGAGGCAGTATCAAGAGTTTCTTCTTCAAGTTCAGTTATTTCAATGCTTCTGCTATCGAATAAAGCCTGAAGTTCCTCAAAAGTTATAACGCTGTCAATATATGGTCTTACTTCGGGCTTCTGGAATTCCATTTTCTTTGCTGTACAAGGTCCAATAAAAACTATATTGACATCTGATTCTTTTTCTTTTATATATTTGGCAATTGTTGCAGCAGGGGAGAGATTATGTGAAACGTGTTCCTTCATCTGAGGGAATTGTTTGTCAATATAATCAACAAATGCAGGACAACAGGAGCTTGTAAGGAATCCCTTTTCAACAAGTTCAGAGGATTCTGCATAAGCTACCATATCAGCTCCAAGAGCTGCTTCAAATACTTTTTCAAAGCCCAATGCTTTTATACCACTTATAACTTTTCCGTTTGAGGCATATCTGAACTGACTTGCAATTGCAGGAGCAATTAAAGCATATACCTTGTTTTTGTCATTGTTTTTAAGCATTTCTATTACATCAAGAATGTACGATTTATCCGTAATAGCACCAAATGGGCATTGATATACACAAGCACCACAGGAAATACATTTATCATTGTTTATTGACGCTGAATAAGTTTCGCTCATTGAAATAGCTTTAACCTTACAAGCCTTTTCACACGGACGCTTATGGTTTATAATGGCACTGTAAGGGCATACTTTGGCACAAGCACCACATTCAACGCATTTTGATTTATCTATATGTGCTTTCTGGTTTCTGTCAAATGTTATTGCACCTTTAGGGCAGGTTTCAGCACATCTGTGAGCAATACAGCCACGACAAGCCTCTGTTACCTCATATCCACCCATAGGACATTCATCACAGGCTATATCTATTACTTCAATTACATTTGGATTTGATTTATTTCCACCCATTGCAACTTTTATACGCTCCGTGAGAATTGCTCTTTCCTTATAGATACAGCATCTCATTGTTGCCTGTGGCCCTGGAGCAATTATTTTCGGTATGTCTGTTATTTTATCAAGCAAATCTCCTTCAAAGGCAGATTTAGCTACTTCACGAAGTACCTGATATTTAAGGTACTGAACTTTTGTATCAAATTTTCTCATATTTTTACAATCCTTCTCCTGTTTTTATATGATATTATCTGCATAATGTCATTATAACATATAATTTGAATAATTTCAACTGTAGTTTTTTCATAAATTGTCGATGATTGTTTTTTATTTATTATAATTTGGGGATTATGCGTTATATAAGTATGGACAAATAAAAAAATAAATGTTATAATATTATAATAATGATATTTTTCTAAAATGAAAGGATTTTGAAATAGATGCGAGTAATTACAGGAACAGCAAGAGGCAAACGTCTTAAAGCACCTGAAGGGTTTGATGTAAGACCTACTACAGATAAAGTTAAGGAAGCAATTTTTTCTTCAATACAATTTGAGCTTGAAAATGCCAGTATAGTGGATTTATTTTCAGGAAGTGGTCAGATGGGCATTGAAGCTTTAAGTCGTGGAGCTGAATATGCAGTTTTTACAGATAATTCAAAACGTTCTCTTGATGTTATAAATGAAAATATAAAAAATACAGGATTTGAAAATCAGTCAAGAGTTATAAATACAAATGCTCTTGATTTTATATGTACAACTCCTATGAAATTTGACATAGCTTTTATTGACCCTCCATATAAACAGGGTCTTGCAGAAAAAACATTATCATCTGTCGGAAAAATTATGAATAATGGTGGAAAAGTTATCTGTGAACACGAAAAAGAATTTACACCAGAAGATGAATATGAAAATCTTCGTATCAAAAAAACTTATAAGTATGGCAAAATATCTGTAACGGTTTTCATTGCAGGTAATGAGGAGGAAGAAAATTGAGAAGAATTGCAGTATGTCCTGGAAGTTTTGACCCTGTAACTCTGGGGCATATAGATATTTTTAAAAGAGCGTCAAAGCTTTTTGATAAGGTTATAATACTTGTTTCGGTAAATCCTTCAAAAAATCCCAGTTTTACTCCTCTTGAGCGTATACAGATGATAGAAACAGTACTTGAGGAAATGGAAGATGCTGATAATATAGTAATTGATATACTTGATGGACTTCTTGCAGATTATGTAAGAAATATCAGAGCTTGTGCTATTGTAAAAGGTTTAAGGGCTGTAAGTGACTTTGAATATGAATTTCAGATGGCTCTTGCAAATAAAAAACTTTATCCTGATGCTGAAACGGTTTTTCTTACAACAAGTGCTGAAAATATGTATTTAAGTTCAAGTGTTGTAAAGCAGATTGCTTCATTTGGAGGAGATATAAGTTCATTCGTTCCTGAATGTATTCTTGAAAATATTCAGAAAAGAATTGTCAGAAATAATTAAGGAGGTTAAAAAAATGAGTGACATTGATAAAATTCTTGATGAAATTGATGAAGTCATTGACAGGGCTTCTCCGTTTCCACTTACAGCTCACAAGCTTATAATTGATGGCGACAGACTGAAAGACCTTATATATGATATGCGTGAAAATCTCCCACAGGAAATTCAGAAAGCAAATATAATCCTCCACGATTGTGAACGTCTTAAAAAGGAAGCAGAAGTTAAGGCAGAAGATATAATCCGTCAGGCAGAAGACCGTGCAAGAAATCTTGTTTCTGAGAATGAAATAACAAAACAGGCAAAGCAGAAAGCATATGAAATGCTTATACAGGCACAGAATAAATCAAAAGATGTAAAAAATGCCGCAAATATATATGTTGAAAATCTCCTTTCAGATACAGAATCTTATTTTCATCAGAATCTTCAGGAAGTTAAGCGTACAAGACAGCAGATACTCAATGTTAAGAAATAGTAAAAGCCGAAGTGAAAACTTCGGCTTTTTTCTAATATCCGTTAAAATGTTTTGATTTCATAATTGAAGGGTAATCCTTGTAGCATACATTTACATCACAGGCTGCTGAAATTCCGTTAATCTGACCATACATTGTAGCGTGTCCCAGTTCAACCTGTTCAACACTTCCATAAGCTCCATACTGCCACATACCACCGAATGAGCTGTTGTATTTAGGATATGAAGTCCAATGAGCAAGCCATTTGTCATAGTCTATAAGCTGGGATTGATAAAGAAGATTTTCAGTCCAGTATACATTTGTATAAATTCCCGTATAATATCCTGCCTCCTCAAGCTTTGAACAGAAAGCTATAGCAATATCTGTTAAAACCTGACGGTCAAGATTCGTTTGTGTAGGGTCTTCCAAATCAAGATATACAGGATATTCAAATTGTTTGCCTTTCATAGCATACAGAAAAGCGTCTGCCTCTATTTCTGCCTGTTCCGGAGTTGTTGCATAACTGTACCAGTATGCTCCTACAGGTATCCCAAGGCTTTTACATCTTGCATAGTTTGTTTCAAATTTCTTATCTATCTGGCTTATGTATTTTCCATATCCTGCACGGAGTATTACATAATCAACCCCGTCATTCTTTACCTGTTCCCAGTTTATAGCTCCCTGATGAACTGATACGTCTATTCCGAATGTAAGATAATCAATGTCAGGCTTAGGCTGTCTTACAGTAGTTGTTATTTCTTCCGTAGTTGTTTGTTGTGGAACAGTAGTTACCATAGGTTCTGTCGTAGTGGTTGGAGCAGTGGTTTCAGCAGTTGAAATCTCTGTAGTAGTTGTTGTTACAGCGGTAGTTGTAGTAGTTTCGGAAATATCATTAATAAAGCTGTTTTTAAGACGACAACCTTCAAGAACATCATAATCTACATTATAATAAGTCTTTGCCTCAAGAATCATTGTTTTTAATGCCTTTATTTCTGAAACAGTTGTTGTTTTCAATTCGTCTGCATATGGAAAAAGTACAAAACACGAAGTACAAACTCCTGTCATACACAATGCTGTCAGTTTTTTCAAGGTATTAAGGGAAAAACGCATTTATTATCCTCCAAGTCTTATCATTTCATCAATACA
>JAZKXQ010000047.1:0-8342 GCA_045611725.1 Oscillospiraceae bacterium | reverse complement strand
GTTTACATTCAGCTTTCCAGCTGGAGTAGGTTTTTACTGGGCATTGTCTTCAGTATTTTCTCTCGTTCAGGCTATTATTGTGGATAAGATGATGACTCCTGCATATGTTGAAAAAATGCTGGAAAAGGAAAGAGAAAAAGCTAAAAATAAAAAACCTGGATTTATGGAAAAAATGATGGAACAGCAGAAATCTATGCTTGAAGAACAAAATTCCTCAAGAAACAGTTCTATGTCTAAATCTGAGCTTAATGAATATCAGCGTCAGCTTATTAATGAAGCACGTAAACGTATGGCTGATAAGTATGGCGATGGAAATTAATACAAAAGGAGTGACTTAAAAATGAATGAAATTTTCTCTGCTAAATCCATTGAAGAAGCAAAAGCTATGGCAGTTGAAAAATTTGGTGTTGATGAATCTGAAATAACATTTATCATTCTTGAAGAACCTAAAAAAGGTCTTTTCGGCAAAATCAAGGGAGAAGCCAGAGTTCAGGCAGAATATATTCCTCCTACACCTCCTTCAAAATCACAATGTGCATATGACTATATAAAATCCATTCTTGATAAGATGGAAATAAATTCTGATGGTACAATTGAAGAAACAGAAAATGGTGCTGTTCTTAATTTCGATGGTGATGGTTCAGGCACTATTATCGGAAGACGAGGAGAAACTCTTGACGCTTTACAATATCTTGCATCAATGATTTGTAATAAGGGTGACAAGGAATATTACAGAATTACTCTTGACAGCTGTAATTATCGTGAAAAAAGAAAAAAGACTCTTGAAGAACTTGCTACTAAAATTGCAAAATCAGTGCTTAAATCAGGACGTTCCTCAACTCTTGAACCTATGAATCCATATGAAAGAAGAATTATACATTCAGCAGTTGCTGAAATTCAGGGAGTTTCCTCACGTTCAGTAGGAGAAGAACCTAACAGAAAGGTTATAATTTCATCAGATATAAATAGAAATGATAACCGTAGAAAAGATTATAGAAAAAAGAATAACAAAGCTTCGGCAGGTATGCGTTCACTTGACCTTAAAACAAGCTTTGAAAAGGATTATAAAAAGCCTAAGCCTGAGGATAATATTCACGCAGGTCTTTATGGTAAAATTGAACTGTAATTTTTAAAATTAAAAGCGTTTTGATGTTTAATCAGAACGCTTTTTGTCAGTATGTTTATAAAAAAGAGGTGCTTTATATATGTCAACAGTAGCCGCTATTGCTACTCCTAATGCCACAGGTGGTATATCAGTTATAAGAATTTCGGGGGAAAATTCTCTGAAAGTTGCATCTGCTGTATTTAAAGGCAGAAATCCTCTGAAAATGAAAGGATATACCTGTGCATATGGATTTGTTCACGATAACGGAGAATTTCTCGATGATGCAGTGCTTACAGTTTTTAAAGCTCCTAAAAGCTATACGGGTGAAGATGTTGTTGAAATCTCCTGTCACGGAGGTATATTTATCACACGTCAGATTTTAAGGCTTATTCTGAAAAATGGTGCAGAACTTGCTCCAGCTGGTGAATTTACTAAAAGAGCATTTTTAAATGGTAAAATGTCGCTTACTCAGGCAGAAGCCGTTATGGATATAATTTCAGCAGATAGCAGTAATGAGCTTAAATACGCAGTTTCATTGAGAGAAGGCTCTTGTTTCAGACGTATAAAAGCTATTTCAGATAAAATAGTTTCTGTGCTTGGAAGTCTTTCCGTATGGGCAGATTATCCCGATGAAGATATTCCAGAGGTTCAGCCGGAAATGTTATTAAAAAATATTAATGAAATATATGATGACTTAAAAGAATCCTCAAAAACATATGACTACGGAAGAATTATGCGTGAGGGAATAAATACAGCCATAGTAGGTAAACCGAATGTTGGAAAATCTACGCTTATGAATTGCCTTTCAGGATTTAAAAGAAGTATTGTAACAGATATTGCAGGAACTACAAGAGATGTTATTGAAGAAAGTGTAAGACTTGGTTCTCTTACTTTAAGGCTTTCAGATACGGCAGGAATAAGGGATACAGATGACCAGATAGAGAAAATGGGCGTTGATATAGCATATTCAAGGCTTGATGAGGCTGATTTGGTACTTGCAGTATTTGACAGAACAGTACCTTTATGCGATGATGATTATAAACTTGTTGAAAAGCTTAAATCAAAAAATGCAGTTGCTGTTATAAATAAATCTGATTCCGAATCAGTGGTTGATATGAAATTCTTTCAACAGAATTTTAAATATTATGTTGAAATCTCAGCAAAAGATAACATTGGAATTAATTATCTTTCAGAATGTCTTGAAAAGATGTTTATAAATAATGATATTCCAGCAGAACGTGGAATTATTGCAAATGAGCGACAGAAAATATGTGTTGAAAAAGCATTGGTATCTGTTGAAAATACTGTTAAGGCATTAGAAAACGGAGTTATGCTTGATGCAATAACAGTTCTGATTGATGAAGCATTGGATTCATTGCTTGAACTTACAGGGGAAAAAGTAACAGATACAGTAGTAAACAATGTATTTTCAAGGTTCTGTGTTGGCAAATAGTCGGCAGTGCCGACCCGCTTTTCTGAAGAAAAGCTTGGCAAAAGACTTTAATTCGTTGCATAGTTAAATAAAATTTATAACTTATTGGCTCGAAAGTTTTATTTAAGTAAATAAAATTGATTTCTTGAAGAAAACAAGATAATAAAAATAAAAGTTTTTTGCCAAGCTTTTTTTCAAAAAAGCTTGAGAGGGGTTGCAGGGGAGGTACTCCCCTGCCTAATAGTCGTTATTATCAAAATGCTGAAAGCATTTTGATTTTTAAAATCTCTGTTCAAAGAACAGCGATTAATAAGCAATCAAGGGCAGGGACTTCGTCCCCGCACCCCTGACCTACTTTTTTGAAAAAAAGTAGGCAAAAAACTTTTATTTCGTTGCAAAGTTAAGCAAAATCTATAATTTATTGGCTCGAAAACCTATTTTAAGTACATAATATCAAGTAAAATTAATTTATTGAGGAAAACAAAAATGGAATATATAAACATAGGAAATGTTAAAATTGAAAAAACTGCCTGTCTTGCTCCTATGGCAAGTGTTGCAGACAGGGCATACAGAATAATTAACAGGGAATTTGGTGCTTGTTATACAGTAAGTGAAATGATTTCAGCAAAAGGTCTTTGCTATAATGATAAAAAAACCGAGGAGCTTTGCAGAATTGAAAATGCAGAACGTCCCTGCGGATTGCAGATTTTCGGAAGTGAACCAGAATTTATGGCTAAGGCAACAGAAATATGCCTTAAATTCAATCCTGATATAATAGATATAAATATGGGTTGTCCTGTTCCTAAAGTTGCAGGAAATGGTGCAGGTTCAGCACTTATGAAAGATAAAGAATTAGCTATGGAGATTGTAAAGGCTGTGAAATCAGTTTCTGCTGTTCCTGTTACAGTTAAAATTCGTTCAGGCTGGGACGAGGATAATATAAATGCTGTTGAATTTGCAGAGGCTATGCAGTTATCGGGAGCAGATGCCATAGCCGTCCACGGTCGCACAAGAACTCAATATTATACAGGAAAAGCTGACTGGGATATTATTAAAAATGTAAAAAAAAGCCTTACAATTCCTGTAATAGCCAATGGAGATGTAAAAAGCCTTGATGACTGTTTAAGAATGTATGAACATACAGGCTGTGACCTTGTTATGATAGGCAGGGCAAGTTATGGAAATCCGTGGATTTTTAAAGAGATTAATTCATACTTCACAGATAAGGAATATAATAAACCAAGCCTTGATGAAAGACTTGAAACAATGCTTTATCATATAAAATTATCTTTAAAAGATAAGCCAGAGGCAGTTGCAATGCGTGAGGCAAGAAAACATACAGCGTGGTATCTTACCGGAATGTATGGTTCTGCACAATTCCGTGCAAGATGTTATAATCTTTCATCGTATGATGAAGCTGTTAAACTTGCAGAGGATTTTAGAAATTTACAGAAAGAACATCAGTAATTATAAAAAGGACGGTAATTTTACCGTCCTTATTTTTTCAATATAAGAGTAGTTGAGCCATTATTCATACCAAATACTTTTCTTTCAATTTTAGGGTGAGTAAGCTCTTTTCTTATAAATTTCTGTAAAGCCTGTCCATTTATATAGCCGTGTACAACTTCAATCTGATTTATACTTTTAGGGCAGGTTTTAAGAAGATTCTGTATCTCTCGTTTTGCCTGTATTACAGGCATACCGTGAAGGTCTACTTTAAGCGTATATAAATCTATTCTTTCAGCATACAAAATAATTACACCTTCTTTTGTCAATTACATTCACTGATAACTTCAACAACCTGTGACGCCAATTCATATGGTTTATCGCCTTTTGCAGTTTTAACGCTTATATATGGTTTTCCAAGATTACTAAACATTACTCTGCCTTTAAAAACTCCGGAAAGTACTGAAATCATTTTAAGTGATGGTTCAGAGATATAAAACAGTATTGAATTATTACGCTGGGATATTTCAGTTATTCCCACAATCGCACAGGAAGTCCTGAGAACTGCAATATCTATAAGTCCTGTAACAGATTTCGGAGGTTCTCCGTATCTGTCTATAAGTTCAGCAATTAAATCTGATTTGTCATTTTCATTAGTGGCCGCCGCTATTTTCCTGTACATATCAATTCTTTGTGCAGGACTTTCAATATATTTTTCTGGAATATATGCATCAATCTGCAAGTCAATAACACAATCTTCAGCCTTTTTAACAGGAGTTTCTCCCTTTTCCTCTGCAATTGCCTCGGATAAAAGCTTTAAATACATATCATATCCCACAGCTGCCATATGTCCGTGCTGTTTGGCACTAAGAACACTTCCTGCCCCTCTTATCTGAAGGTCACGCATAGCAATTCTGAAACCACTTCCGAATTGTGTAAACTGTTTTATAGCCTCAAGGCGTTTTGTAGCTATTTCGGTTATGGATTTTCCTCGTTTAAATGTAAAATATGCATATGCCCTGCGATTTGAACGTCCTACACGTCCTCTTAACTGATATAACTGCGAAAGTCCGAAACAGTCAGCATTTTCAATAATAAGCGTATTTACATTCGGAACATCAACACCTGTTTCAATAATCGTAGTACTTACAAGAACATCTGCTTCACCATCAACAATTTTTCTCCACGTTTCAGACATTGCCTCCTCGGTCATCTGACCGTGTGCATATACAATTCTTGCGTGAGGTATTAATTGCTGGAGTTTACCTGCACATTCCTGTATTGTTTCAACTCTGTTATGTATATAATAAACCTGTCCACCACGTTTAAGCTCTTTTGAAATTGCCTGAACAACAACAGCCATATTATGCTCTATAACATAAGTCTGAACGGGATAACGATTTTGAGGAGCCTCCTCTATTACCGACATATCCCGAAGTCCCGACATAGCCATATTAAGAGTTCTTGGAATAGGAGTTGCCGAAAGTGTAAGAATATCAATTCCATTGAATGCCTGTTTGAATTTTTCCTTATGAGCAACTCCGAAACGCTGTTCCTCATCGATTACGGCAAGTCCCAGATTTTTGAATACAACATCTTTCTGAACGAGTCTGTGCGTACCTATTATTATATCAATTTCTCCTGTTTTAAGCTTTTTGAGAATTTCATTCTGCTGTTTTGCAGTTCTGAAACGTGAAAGCAACTCTATCTTAACAGGAAAAGCCTCAAATCTTGCAAGTGCAGTTTGATAATGTTGCCACGCAAGTACTGTGGTAGGCACTAAAAATGCACATTGTTTTCCATTTACTACAGCCTTGAACATAGCTCTGAATGCAACTTCTGTTTTTCCAAATCCAACATCTCCGCAAAGAAGTCTGTCCATAGGTCTTGAGCTTTCCATATCTTTTTTTATTTCAGAAATGCAGTTAAGCTGGTCATCTGTTTCAGTATATGGAAAATGCTTTTCAAAATCATATTGCATATCATCATCGGAAGCACAGCTGAAACCTTTAGCCTTTTCACGTTTTGCATAAAGCTCTATAAGTTCTCCTGCCATATCCTTTACAGCCTTTTTGACATTGTTTCTTGTCTTTTGCCATTCCATAGAGGAAAGCTTGTTGAGTTTTACTGTTGAATCGTCAGCAGTACCTACATACTTTGTAACCATATCAAGCTGTGTAACAGGAACGTGTAGCATATCTTTTCCAGCATACTGAATTGATATGTAATCCTTTGTTATACCTTCAAGTTCAATTTTTCTGATACCAACAAATCTTCCTATACCGTGAGTTGAATGAACTACAAGGTCGCCTGTTGATATATCAGAAAGATTTTTAATTTCCTTACCTTTTTTATGCCTTGAGGATTTTTTAGTATTATCTGTTGAACGGTTCTGTGCAATTAATGCAGTTTTTATTTCAGGATATTCAAAACCTGCCGAAAGGCTTCCGTGCATTAAAAGAACACGCCCGGAAATACAATCATTTACTTCTCCATATATATCGCAGGGAACACCTACATTTCTTATATCTTCAGCGATAACAGGGAGCATTTTTTTACTTCCTGCCATAAGGTATACTTTATAGTCGTCTTTACAATACTTTGAAAGATTTTCATAAAGTTTTCGCATTTCTCCTCCCCACGAGGAATTCTGAACAGCATTGAAGGATATTTCTTTTCTGAAAGAAAATTCTTCGTATGCCTGAGGAAATGTATTAATAAAAATGCAAGGGTAATCTGAAAATTTTTCCTTTATATCATTTTCAGTAAATAATATATCAAGCATTGACTTTACAGCTTTTTTTTCAGTGAGAATTAATTCAGCATCCTCGCAGAACTGAGAATAAACAGCCTCAAATCTCTCTTTTATGGAATTATATTCAGAAATAAAAACATATCCGTCAATATAATCAAATACAGAAGGTTTTTGAGGATATATAAAAGCTGTGTATCTGTCGGCATTTTCTGAAAGCAATCCATTCTGAACCTTTTCATAATCGGCTTTTATATTTTTAAGAGTTTTTTTATCAGAAATATCCTGTATCAGATTTTCAATCTTTTCAGCAAGAATTTTATTGTCAAAAATAAGTTCCATAGCAGGAGCAATTATAATTTCATTTATTTTTTCAGTACGTCTTTGAGAATCAGCTTCAAAATATGAAATTGTGTCTATTTCATCGTCCCACAGTTCAATTCTTACAGGCTGATTTTCATTTACAGGGAAAATATCAATTATAGAACCTCTAACGGAAAATTGTGAAGCTCCCTCTGTTTTTTCGGATTTTGAATATCCGCATTTTACAAGATGATTTATAAAAGCGTCAGTATCAAGAGTCTGTCCTGCATTTAATACAACTGTATTCCCTTCAAGAATATCTTTGGGAATAACAGTCTGCATTACTGCCTCGGCACTTGCGACTATGAATTTACAGGATTTTTTTATAGCATTAAGTAATGCTGTAATTCTGATATGTTCATACTCCCTTGAAATTCCCTCCATATCGTTGAGTATAATTTCCTTTGAGGGAAACATACAGGCTGTATTTTTATTGCCTGACATTGAATTTATATCATCGCAAAGTTTTTTGGAGGAAGATTCATCGTCAGTTATAACAAGAGATATTTTTTCATTTTCAAGAGCATAGACAAGCTGAGCTTTATGCAGAGGATAAAGACCATCAGCAGAAACAGGCGACAATCCCGAATCAAGATAATTTTTAATATCCTTGTATCCTCCAAGACAGGAAAATGTCTGCTTAAAAATGTTCATATGTAATCTCCTTTTCGTATATTTCTTTATGAATTATACTTATTCATAGCTGTGTCAATATTTCCGCCTACGATTAATTCAACGCAGTGACAGGCATTTTCACAGGCTTGTTTGATAAGTGGAATTTCATCTGATTTGAAAGATGAAAGAACCCAGTCAGCAAGATTATAATCCGGGTGAGGCTTTTTGCCTACTCCTATTTTTATTCTTGGGAATGTATCGCTTCCTGTCAGATAAATTATACTTTTTATTCCGTTGTGACCTCCGTCAGAACCTTTTCTTCTTATTCTTAACTTTGATGGTTGCAAAGAAATATCATCATATATAACTATAACATTTTCAGATGTAATTTTATAGAAATTCATAGCTTCCTTTACAGCTTCTCCGCTGTTATTCATATATGTTGATGGTTTCATAAGCAGACAATTTTTTCCGCTTATTGTAACATTGGTACACAATGACTTGAATTTTATTTTTTTAATTTCTGAATTATATTTTTCAGCTATCGTATCAACTGCCATAAATCCTGCATTATGACGGGTATTTTCATACTTTGTACCGGGATTTCCAAGACCAACTATAATAAATTC
>JAZKXQ010000046.1:0-11302 GCA_045611725.1 Oscillospiraceae bacterium | reverse complement strand
CAAGGAACACCCACACCAAGAACAGCCAAAGCTGAAACCACTGCCAAAATCTTCTTTAATTTCATAACAAAAATCCTCTCTTTTAAACAATTTTCATAAAAATTCTATCAAAAAAAAAAAAAACAAATCGTGAATTTTTTATGAATAAATTGTTAACTTTGAGAAAAATATTGAAATTCGTGAAATCAATACCAAATTTTATGTTTTAACTATACTTTTTTGTTAATTTTATATAACACTATATTTTTCAACAAGATGTATTATTTTATGGTCAACAAGTGCATCTATAAGTGTACCATTTTCTGTATATTCCTCTGAAAATATTTTTCCCTCAAGCCTTATTTTGCCCATCAGAGAAGTCTGGTCATACGGAATAAGAAGTTTCATACGCTTAGCCGTTTCGGGAAGATTTTCAGCAATATATTCAAGTAATCTTTCAAAGCCATAGCCATTCAAAGCACTGATTTTTACAGTCTGACTGTCTTCGTGAATAACATTTTCTTCATATGCCACATCGCATTTATTATACACATTTATTTTCGGTATTTCATCACAGCCCAATTCTGAAAGCAGTTTTGTTGTTACTTCATAATGTTCAGCACATTCAGGAGATGAGCTATCCATAACATTCAGTATAATATCAGCATTTGAAGCTTCTTCAAGAGTTGATTTGAATGCCTCTACAAGATTATGAGGAAGTCTTCTTATAAGTCCTACGGTATCAATTATAAGGATATTTCTTCCGTCAGGGAGTTCAATTCCTCTTGAAGTTATATCAAGAGTCGCAAAAAGCTTGTTTTCCGCAAGTACTCCTGCATCTGTAAGTGCATTAAGTAAAGTAGATTTTCCAGCATTTGTATACCCTACTATTGCAGCACATAAAATACCATCTTTTTTACGTCTTTTTCTTATAAAATCCCTGTGCTTCTTGAGTTCTGCGAGTTCGTGTTCAAGATTGGTTATACGTTCCCTAATACGCCTTCTGTTAGTTTCAAGCTTACTTTCTCCAGGCCCTCTTGTACCGATACCGCCTCCGAGCCTTGAAAGCTGAGTGCCTGTTCCTATAAGATGAGAAAGCCTGTATTTTTCCTGTGCAAGTGCAACCTGCAAACAGCCTTCCTTTGTCTTTGCCCTTTGAGCGAATATATCAAGAATAAGTGTAGTTCTGTCTATTGCTCTTATGCCTGTAATATCCTCAATATTTTTACGCTGAACGGCAGTAAGCTCGTGGTCAAATATTATAAGCTCAACTTCAAGATTTTCGCATACTTCCTTAACTTCTTCAAGTCTTCCCGAACCAATACAGGTAGCTGTATCAAATGCAGGGCGTTTCTGAGTAATTTTAGCTACTGTTTCAGCTCCGGCAGTCATTGCAAGTTCTTCAAGTTCATTAAGAGATGATTCAATATCATATTCTCCTGTATCAACTCCTGCAAGGAGTACCTTTGTTAAATTTTCATTATTATTTTCAAGCATATAAACCTCCTGCTTTTTTGAAAAATAATTATTTATAATATCCTTTAACGTTTAATTAAATCTAAGAAACTCTTAGATTTAATTATCTCCTTTCTTTAAAAATTGTAATCCACTTTGTCTTTTATTTACCAATGTTAGACTTCGTTCTCCTACCGGTCCCACTCTTTTTTTACTAATTACTTCTGTTAATTTGTATTTACCTATTGCTGTTCCTGTTGTTAATATTGCACATATCTTATATACGCCTCTTTCTCCCTTTTTATTTGTATAATATACTATATCTCCATGCTTATATTTACTACTTGTATTTTCTACTGTTATTTGTCTTCTACTTCTTTGAGGTTTTATTATATATTCTACTACTTCCATATCTCCTGCTCTTACTTCACTTCCTGTTATTATTACCGCATCATTGCTATGTGTTTTGCTTATACCTTTATCTATTCTCCTATTTGCTGTTTCTCCACCATTGGTTTTGTATAACTTCCCATATAATGCATAACCCCCATACAAATAATTCTTCCCTATCTGTATCTTACTATCTACCTTTAACAACCTGTTATCTATTCCTCCTATTTTACCTTGTAATTCTTCTTTGTATGCTAACTCCTGTCCTGTCACTTCTTTATGACATTCTGTACACAATGTTATTAAGTTTTTTAAACTATTACTTCCATTTAACCTTCGAGGTATTATATGATGTACTTCAAGCATACAATTATGCTTCCCACACATCTTACAACTTCTATTATCCCTATATATTACTGCTTTCCTTATGTTTTCATCCAACCTATTACTCTTTTGATATTCCCATCTGTATGGTTTATATCCCTCTGTTATTGCTCTTATGTCAAAGGCTACATCTTCATGATGTATCTCATCTATTCTTATATTCCTGTTTATTTTATTTAAAAATCTTAATATCTCATCTTTATGTGTCTTTATTGTTGGAGGGATTCTACCTTTCCTTTTGGAATTCCCCCTATTATTAAACCTTGCTTTCCTATACCTTGTTGTATAATGTCTGCGACTCCTTCTATATTCCCTTCTCAACTCCATTAACCTCTTTACATCTCTCCTGTGGTGTATCTCTCCTTTAAACAATACTTTATCTCTACTTTGACATTCCTGTACTATAGCTACTCCTGTCACCTCTCCTATATCAACCCCCACCTTGATTTTATCCTTATTTATTCCTTCTTCTTTTACCTCATACATCAATTGTATTGTTAATGGATTACAAGTTAATAATCTTGCTTTCCCTTTTCTTACCTTATACCATGCTTTTTCTGCCTTTGTCATATCTAATTTTCTTCCTTTTATATCTATTACAAAACTATATTCCTGCAATCCTTCTCACTCCTTTTTTTTTTGAGATTTCTCTCACCTTATTTTTAGAATAAATGTTAGTCAATGTCATAACTAAGGTCATGTATCATACTGCTACTTTCCTTATTCTATATTCCCATATAAAACTTAGGCTTTTGCTTCCCTCTGATACTCACAGAGAACAGGTCTACATCCCAACCTGATGTGTGTCTTTACCTTCTTGTTATAACGTAGTCTGCAATTTAAAGTTTTCCTTAAAAGCATTTGACTTAGACCGTAAAACCAACAACAAATAATATATGTTTTTACTTAATCTTACTCTAAGTTTCTTAACTATATTTTATCTGTTGTCAGCCCCCTATTCCTATTGTATCCCAATGATTAGCTTTTCTCATTTCACTTTTAAATTCTTCTTTGCTTATACATTCTTTCATATTTAATATACTTTCAGGAGTATATTCACGAAATACCCCAATACTTATATTAAAAAAGGCATATGAAAAACCATTTTCACTGTTATCAATATCCCCATTATTATATTTTTCGAGAATATTTTTTATATAATCAGCATCTTCCTGAAATACTTTTACACCATATATAACAGGTTGTAATTTACCATCAATTCCACTTAAAATTTCAATAAATTCTACAAGTCCATCTTCATTAAAATCAATTCTCAATTCATTATCAAAATAATAGTAACTGTTTCTGCAAATGTCAGCATTTCCAAGAATTTTTTCAATTTGTAATTTATTATCAAGCAGATTAACTTTTTTATTATTTATTATAATGCAGGAAAGAGGGATAATTTCCACTATATTATTCATAAAATATCCTTTAAAATGGAATTTCCTCCGGTCTGTAAGGCTTTACTTTAACGGTTTTTGCAGTTTTACCACATACATTAAAAATAATACTTCCAAATGGTGCAAGTTCAGTTTCAAATGAAAACATATTTCCCTTATATGGCAATCTTTCGGCATAAATTTTATCTTTTCCATTATCATAACCATTTCCACCATATATATAACTGTCGCTATTGAGAATTTCCTCAAGAATTACAGGCTCATCAACTCCTATTTTGAATTTCTTATAATGATTTGGCGACATATTAAGCACTACTATTACAGAACTGTTATGAACTGTTCTCCTGTAGGCATATACACATTCATTCGGAGCATTTACTTCAAGCCATTTGAAATTTCTTGAATCATATTCCTGAGAATAAAGTGCAGGGGTAATATAGTAAAGACGGCATAATTCCTTGAAATAATGATAAAATGAATCGTGGTTAGGATATTTAAGCATAAACCAGTCAATTTCCTTGCTTTCGTCCCATTCTCTGAACTGACCTGTTTCATTTCCCATAAAATTAAGCTTTTTCCCTGGGTGAGTAAACATATATGTATAAAATGTTCTGCACTGAGGGAATTTAACATCATAATCTCCCCACATTTTCTGCATTATTGTTGCTTTTCCGTGAACAACTTCATCGTGAGATATAGGCAAAAGAAATGTATCGCTGTAAAAATAAAGCATTGAAAATGAAAGCTGATTATATTTCTGTTTTCTTTCTTCGGGAGTAAACTGGAAAAATTCAATAGTATCATTCATCCAGCCCATATCCCATTTATAGTCAAATCCCAGCCCATTATACTGGACAGGTGCTGTTACTTTTGGATAGTTTGAGGAATCCTCTGCTATAAGCATTACTCCCCTGTTAAGCTTTTTAAGTCCGTAATTAAGGGATTGTATAAATTTTATTGCACCTTCATTAATTCCTCTGTTTTCATCACCCTGCCAGTATATAGCATTACTTATAGCGTCCATTCTAAGACCGTCTATATGGTATTTTTCAAGCCAGAAATTTGCTGATGATTTAAGAAAACTCTGCACTATAGGACTATAAAAATTAAAGTTTTTTGAACCCCAGCGACTTTCCTTTATATCTGAATGTTCATACTCATAAATAGGCGTACCATCAAACATTGCAAGAGCATACATATCTGAAACAAAATGGACAGGAACAAAATCCATAATAACGCCTATATTATTTTTATGACATTCATTTATAAGGTACATTAAATCCTGTGGAGTACCGTATCTTGAAGTAACAGAAAAAAATCCGCTTACCTGATAACCCCAGGAACCATCAAAAGGGTGTTCAGCGAGTGGAAGTACTTCTATATGCGTAAAATGATTTTCCTTTACATACTTAATCAAATCCTCTGCTATTTCTCTGTATGTATACCAGCCTTTTTCTATTTCATCTTTATTATGCTTTTTCATTTTCCACGAACCAATATGAAGTTCATATATATTCATTGGCAAATCGTGGTTAAGACTTCTGTTTTTTATCCAGGTAATATCATCAAATTCAAAAGTATCAAGTCTTGTAACTACTGAAGCATTTCCAGGACGCAATTCAGATTGAAAAGCATATGGGTCAGCCTTGTCTATAACTTCTCCGTCCTCCGAATACACACGATATTTATACATCATACCAAGACAATCTTCTTCAATAAAAACAGAAAAAACTCCACTATCATCTCTTATCATTTCGATAGCTTCCCAATCATTCTTATTGCATATCAATTCAACAGCATCTGCATTTGGAGCATATACTCTGAAAATATAGCCTTCCCTACCCATTTTCCAATATTTATGTACTCCGAAATATTTATAGGAATCGAAGCTTTCGCCTTTAAAAAATTTTGATATGTTCATTAAATTCACCCTTTGTTTTTATTTTTCTATACTATTATATAATAAATATAGTATTGTGTCAATCAATGTAAATATTGAAAAACTTTTAAATATCTTTTTTTTTATTTACAACAGCTTTTATTTATGCTATAATATTATTGTTAAAAGGACGGAGGATTTTTTTATGTTCTATATTACAGGAGATACTCATATTCCTATTGATGTTCAGAAATTAAGTCCTGAATTTTTTCCATTGCAGAAAACACTTACAAAAAATGATTATCTTATAATATGTGGTGATTTCGGTGGTGTATGGGATAACAGCAGTATCAGAACAGGCTATCTGCAATGGCTTAATGAATGTAATTTCACTACTTTGTTTGTTGATGGAAATCACGAAAACTTTGACAAACTCTATGATATGCCTGTCTCCCCTTGGAATGGTGGAAAAGTTCATTATGTACGGGATAATATAATTCACCTTATGCGTGGTCAGGTATTTGAAATAGATGGTAAACGCTTCTTTACAATGGGTGGTGGAAATTCAATAGATAAGGCTATGCGTACAGAACACATAACGTGGTGGAGTCAGGAAATGCCCTCAAAAGAAGAATATAGTATTGCCACTGAAAATCTTCAGAAAAACAATAACAGAGTTGATTATATAATCACTCATACAGCTCCTACTTCTATCATAACACAAAACAATCTGAATAATCATTATGAAGAAGAACTCACTAATTTTTTACAGCGTGTTATGACTTATGTTTCATTTGATAAATGGTTTTTCGGACATTTCCACGATGATATGGTTATTGATGACAAATTTTATCTTATGTTCAATAAAATTTATGATTTGCAGAATAACTGTTTCCTCTGAAAAATGCTCCTAAAATTGAAAAGGCGGATTTACCGACTATGATAGTAACAGTTTCAAACCTTATATATGACGCTATTTCAGGAATAAGAAATGCTCAGGGTTCACTGCGTACCTTCCCATATGTACAATTCCTTACAGACCTCAGAACAATACAGTTTTCTGTTGAGGTTTTAAGAAATGAAATACCCATTGGAGATTATATACAGTTTCTTGAATCTCGTTATGATGATTCATATGACAGCTGGTTTGAAAAAAGTGTAATTTTAAATCACATTGAAACTTTAAAATATACAAATATTCTGCCCTCTCTTGATGAAAGACAGAATACAGTACTTGATATTATTCTTGCGTCTGTAAAAAATATGAAAAAGCTTATGTACAATCCTAACAGACGTTATCTTCATACAGAGGCTTTGCATATCATACATTTACCACAGATACTTGTTGAAAATTCAGGGCTTGTTGAGTATTACCTTTATATTGACAAACCTGCATATACAGATAATGCAAGAAAAAGCAGTATAGTTTCCTTCGAGAAATTATGGAAAAGAATGGAGAAGAGTATGGGCGATGTTATAACAAATACCAATCATACTATGGGAATATTTGAAGATTCATTTGATAAAATAAAGCAGGGAACAAAAACACTTGAAATCAGAACTTATGACGAAAAAAGACGTGCCATAAAAACAGGTGATACAATAACAATGTATAATTATTCTGATATAGATGATACAATGACAGTTTTTGTAAGAAATGTAATAAGATTTGATACTTTTCGTCAGGCTTTCGCCTATGAGCAGAATATGAGGCTTTTCGGTGGAGAACTAACAGATGATATTGAATTAATGATAAAAAAAACATACAGAATATATTCAGCAAACGAGGAAATAAAATATGGTGTTGTAATCTTCAGAATAGAAGTCATACACGAAGATTTTTAATTGAAAATATGGTCTGTTTCTTTATGAAACAGGCTGTTTTTATTTTTTTAAAATTTTTTTGAAAATTATGCAACCTTTTTACAACTTGCGAGGTTAATATAGTAGAAAGAGATAACAAAACAAATAAATTTTAGTTGGGAGGAGATATAAACAGAATTTTTTCGTCGTTTTCAATAATAATTCGCTTGAATTTTCTATTTTTTTGATAGGTATTGACAATCACGTTGAAATGTGATATTATTTAGAAAACGATAGTTTTGTGAAAAAATACAGATTTTTAATTTAAAAGGAGGAGTTCTTATGAAAAAGAATTTGAAGAAAATACTTGCTTGTACTTTGGCATTAAGTACTTTATGTGCCGTTTCTCCTTTAAGCGTTTCTGCGAACAATGTAGTGTTATGTCAAGATTCAGAAGGTCGCACTATATGGGGAGATACTTTCAGTGAATTTAAAGGTTATGATGAAGATGGAGAACCGATAATTGAATTCACTACTCCTGAGAGAATAAGCGAAGAATATATTGCGATAGTGCCATATGGAAAATATCCATATATTGAAGCAATGAAATCAGAAAATTATGCACGTCCAACAGGTGATACCATAGGAAAAGAAATTCCGAAAGAAATGCTTCATCTTATCGATAGTATGCACGATGGATATATATGCAATACTGGTGTTGAAAATACTAAGGTATGTGTAATGAGATATCTTGGTGATGATAAAGACGGGAATATGATATGGAGTAACCTTAATTTTGCTAAACTTGAGGGCTTTGATGATGAAAATAAGCCAATAGTAACGTATAATGGCGAGTTAATTAGCTTAGCTAAACCTATGGGATTTGTTAATAACAAGGTATATCTTGGTTCGATTTATGACAGATATATATATGATATTGATGGTACTCCAAAATTTGCAGGAATGTCTTATGCAGACAACGGATGGGATATATTAAAAACAATTGATATTACAACAGAGGAAAAAATACTTGTAATAAAAGAGCCTAAATTAGGTGGAGAAGTTATTGCAAAATGTGGCGACACAAACTGTGATGGAACTGTTGATGTAAGAGATGTTACATCAATAAACCAGCATATCATAAAGGAAAATGTTCTCCCAGATTATGCAGATATTGTTGCAGACGTTAACGACGATGGAAACATTGACATTTCAGACCTTGGAATGTTGAAAAAATACATCATAAAAATGATAGACTCTTTCTAAATCTTAATAACTTACTTTAAAAAAAACGGTCTGTTTCTTTATGAAACAGGCTGTTTTTTATTTTTAAAAAAATTTTTTTAAAAAATGAGATTTTTATTCCTTCTTATTCGTTTATATATTGAAACGTTTCAAAATATAAAAAGAGGTAGAGTGATGTTGAATAAAGATTTTTCGGAAAAAATCAATCTGTATAAGGATACTGTATTCAGAACAGCATATACATACTGCAAAAACAGAGCAGACGCTGAAGATATAACGCAGGAAACATTTATAAAGCTGTATACTTCAAAGAATACTTTTAAATCTGAAAATGAGGAAAGAGCCTGGCTTATAAGAGTTACAATAAATTCCTGCAAGGATTTGTTTAAATCATACCGTTTCAGAAAATGTACAGAGCTTGATGAAAAAATTGCAGTTTATAATTATGAAAATGATTGTCAGGAGGTATTGAATGCTGTTATGTCACTTCCTGAGAAATACAGAATAATAATTCATCTTTTTTACTATGAACAGCTGTCCATTAAGGAAATATCGGAGATAACGGGAAGAAAGGCTTCAACTCTCCAGACACAGTTGCAGAGGGCAAGAGAAAAACTCAAAAAGATATTAAAGGAGGAATATGATTATGAATAAAAAATTCGGGGAAGTTTATTCACAATCTTTGAAGAATATCAGCCTTAGCAGTGATTTTGAAGAAAATCTTTATTCATCGCTTGAGGAGGAAAAAGATATGAAAACAAATAAAAGAAAATTCAGATTTGTACCAGCAATGGCTGCCGCAGTGGTTTTATGCGGAGCATCTGTGACAGCTTATGCTATAAGCGAAACAGAAGTATTTAAAAACTTTTTTACTGAAAAGACAGAAGTTTATGAAAATTACAATGATTTCAGATATATGATGGATTTGGATAAGCTTGAAAACATCTCAACAGGAGAATATAAAAATGCAATAAACAATGAGGAAATTTCCCTTGATATTACAGGTATTATAGGAGATAAAAATAAAGCTTTTGTAACAATGATACTTACTGACAAAAGAGTTGATAAAATTGACAGGGAAAATGTGTTTTACAATATCCATATGAGCAATTCTGATATGTCAGATGGTGAAATGGTTAGTTCGGGTACAGAAATAATTGACTCATCAGACCTCGCAGATAATCAGATAAGATTGCTTTACACTATGCACAATAATACCTCACAGATAAACAATAAAACTTATCAATTGTCTTTAAGAGAGATGAATATATCTGAAAATATTTCCGGTGAAACTGTGATAGATGAAAATATTGAAATGAATGATGAAAACAATGAATTTGTCATTGTGAATGATAATGCATCAGAGGGAATTTCAAATGAATTTTTAAGTGTAAATGACAATATATCCGAGGAAATTTCAGAAGAAATTGTAATAAATGAAACAGACGGCTGGAAATTTGATTTGACCTTTGAATATGAGGAATTATCAGACAGACTTGAAATCAGCAATCAGAAGTATCTTAACAGTGAACTTGATATAACATTATGCCCATTTTCCTGTACTCTTAATTTTGGAAAGGGAAGCGAAAGTGTGGCAATGAATAAACATCATTCAGATTTTAAAATCAATATGAAAGACGGAGGAGCTATAGATTATTCTGACAAGAGAATGATTTATATAGAGAGTTCAGGTGCAACAATGCTTGAAAACGGTGGTTTGAATTGTTTATATGAATTTGCAGTACCGATAGATATTGAACAGGTTGAGAGCATTGAATTTGACGGACAGATTTATACAATCGAATAATTTTTTATATCGGGCAGGAGTAAAATTCCTGCCTTTGTTTTTAACACAATTCATAGGAAAATTACGTAGTTGACAAGAAAATTAATATATGATATAATTTAGCTGATAATAATGAATAGCAGAATTCACCAAATGGAGATGTAAAAATATGCTTTCAAAAGATGAAATAAAAACAGGAAAATTTTTAAGCCTTGTTTTAAGGCATAAGCCCGAAACAATAGGGCTTGAAATCGATAAAAATGGCTGGGCTGAAGTTGATAAACTTCTCTTATGCTTTAAGCGTTCGGGAAAAAATCTTTCTTTCGATATGCTTGAAAAAATAGTCAATGAAAATGACAAGCACAGATATTCATTCAATGAGGACAAGACAAAAATAAGAGCCAATCAGGGACATTCAATCCCTGTAGATGTTGAACTTAAAGAGATGAAACCTCCCGAAATTCTTTATCACGGAACTGCTGTCAAATATCTCGGAAGTATTATGAATAATGGGATAAATAAAGCTTCAAGACTTCACGTTCATCTTAGTCAGGACTATAAAACTGCTTTGGGAGTAGGTATAAGACACGGCAAACCTGTAGTTCTTACTGTTGATTCGGGGAAAATGTACAGGGACGGTTTTAAATTTTTCCTTTCAGAAAATAATGTATGGCTTTGTGATAATGTTCCTGCAAAATATATTGAAGAAGCCAAGGAAGATTTGTAAATTCAACATATAAAAGACGCTTCCGATAAAATATCGGGAGCGTCTGTTTTTTAATATCTGTTTCTGTTATTTCTTCCATCTCCGAAAATAGTACGTTTAAGACCTTCTCTTATACGGTCGCTACATTCATTGGCTATTTCAGTTGCCATACTGTCAAAAGCGTCTGCTGTATTCTTTATTTTCTCCATAATAGGTGATTGTTCAGGCTGTTTTTCCTCTGTCGGAGTTTCAGTTTTATTCATATTGAAAAT
>JAZKXQ010000045.1:0-1684 GCA_045611725.1 Oscillospiraceae bacterium | reverse complement strand
CCATCGGATAACAGTTGTAAAATCTTAATACGATTTTCATCACAGAAAGCCTTGAAAATAGTAGCAGTCTTTTTTTCATTCAGTTCCATTTGCTCACCTCGCATTGATGTTTTTCTATATGTTATTATAAACTATAGATAGAAGTTTGTCAATATGTTTCTGAAAATTTTTTGCAAAACAAAACCACACCCGTAAATACGAATGTGGTTATTGCATTATTTAAGCAGTTTCTTCATATCCTCCTCAACCGTAGAAATCGGAGCGATGTTATACTTTTCAACGAGGAAATTAAGCACATTTGGAGAAATAAATGCTGGTAATGATGAACCAAGAAGAATATTTTTTATACCAAGGTACAGGAGCGTCAGCAGAATACAAACAGCCTTTTGCTCATACCACGAAAGCACCATAGAAAGAGGCAATTCATTTACATCGCAGTTAAACGCTTCCGAAAGAGCAACTGCAACCTTTATCGCACTGTATGCGTCATTGCACTGTCCCATATCCATAATTCTCGGCAGACCACTGATTGTTCCGAGGTCAAGGTCATTAAAACGATATTTTCCACAGGCAAGAGTCAGCACAATACTGTCGGCAGGAGTCTGCTTTACAAATTCAGTATAATAATTACGTCCTGTCTTTGCACCGTCACAACCTCCTACAAGGAAGAAATGTCTGATTGCTCCCGACTTAACAGCCTCAACAACCTTATCAGCAACGGAAAGAACGGCATTATGTCCGAAACCTGTCATAACCTTGTTTCCGCCATTGATACCAGTGAAATGTTTATCCTCTGTATAACCTCCAAGCTGTAAGGCTTTTTCGATAACAGGTGAAAAATCCTTATCCTCGCCGATATGCACTATTTCGGGATATGCAACCATTTCAGTTGTAAATACTCGGTCAGCATAGCTTTCCTTTGGTGGCATAAGGCAATTTGTTGTAAACAGCACAGGAGCAGGAATATCTGCAAATTCTTTTTGCTGATTCTGCCACGCAGTACCAAAATTTCCTTTGAGATGAGCATACTTTTTCAGTTCTGGATAAGCGTGTGCAGGGAGCATTTCTCCGTGTGTGTAGATATTAATGCCCTTATCTTTTGTCTGTTCAAGAAGCTGTTTAAGGTCATATAAATCGTGTCCAGAAATAACGATAAATGCTCCTTTTTCAACTGTAAGTGAAACCTCTGTCGGTACGGGATTGCCGTATGATTCAGTATTGGCTTTGTCAAGCAGAGCCATACATTTCAGATTGATTTCGCCCACTTCCATAACAATCGGCAACAGCTCATTCATTCCCCAATCGTCCATACCAATTGCAAAAAGAGCCTTGATAAAAAATCTGTTTACTTCATTATCTGTGTAGCCAAGCACCATTGCGTGATAAGCATAAGCAGACATACCACGAATACCGAACAGAATAAGGGATTTCAATGAACGTATATCCTCATTGGCGTTCCAGAGTTTCTGCATATCATAATTATTATTTTTTCCGCAAGGAGAAGCACAGTGACTACATTGAGGAGTAAATCTTAATTTTTCCAGTTCTATATATTCAATAATCTTTTTTATAGCAACATTGTCAAAGCTGACATTTGTAACCGTTGTGAAAAGCCCCTCAATAATCAGCTTGTATGTGTTGTCGTTTATAATATCCTCATTTCCATCAATTGAACGTGCAAGAC
>JAZKXQ010000044.1:0-1132 GCA_045611725.1 Oscillospiraceae bacterium | reverse complement strand
AGATGAAAATTTTTATATAGTCGGATATTCTCAGGGAAAATCTTTTAATAAAAATATTTCTGAATGTCTTGAAAATGAATTGAAAATTCTTAATGAAACAGCCTGTATATCTTCCAAAAGCGTAAAAAAACATATTGATTTCAAGGATTTTCTGCCCTCGTGGGATATTTCTGAAAATATTAATATCATTGATGAGTATAAAAAAAGACTTGCAGATATTTCAAGACACGGATATGGTATGTTTGCGAAATATTATATGTTCAGAATAAAAAACGGAGCTGTTGTGCCTGTAAAAAATCCCGACAGCATACAAATTGAAAATATGATAGGATATGAACTTCAGAGGAAAACTGTTATTGAAAATACACAGGCTCTTATCGAGGGCAAACCAGCTGGAAATGTACTTCTCTATGGTGATGCAGGAACAGGAAAATCCTCAACCGTAAAGGCTGTTGCGAATAAATTCAAAAATCAGGGACTCAGAGTTATTGAAATATCAAAAAAACAATTAAGAGAAATTCCATCTGTTATTGACAGTCTTAGCATAAATCCTCTTAAATTTATAATATTTATAGACGATTTGTCATTTGCAAAAGATGATGATGAATTTGGAGAATTAAAAGCAGTCCTTGAGGGTTCAGTTTCTGCAAGAACTTCAAATATTGTAATATATGCTACAAGTAATCGCCGTCATCTTGTTAAGGAAAACTTTTCAGACAGAGATGGTGATGATATACATAGAAATGATACTATACAGGAGCTTATTTCATTATCTGAAAGATTTGGTATTACTGTTAATTTCTCAAAACCAGATAAAAACAGTTTTCTTAATATTGTCAAAGGTCTTGCTGTACAGTATAATCTTTCTGTAAGTGAAGAAATACTTATCGCAGAAGCTGAAAAATTCGTTCTTAGAAAAAGCGGACGTTCTCCAAGAGCTGCAAGGCATTTTATTGAATATATGAAAACAAAAGAATTTTAAGATAATAACACCAGTAAGCAAAATTCAAAATAAAAGTTTTGGTCAAGCTTTTTCAAAAGCTTGTGGGGTGTCGGGGCGAAGCCCTGACGATTCACGAAGTGAATTAAAATAGCGTTTAAACGCTCGAAAGGAGTGTTGTAATATATAAAG
>JAZKXQ010000043.1:0-2926 GCA_045611725.1 Oscillospiraceae bacterium | reverse complement strand
TTGAAATTTCCGTAAGAGTATCAGCAATATTTCGATACTGTACAAGAGCATCTGAAACGACAGTATCCATATTTATAGAAGATGTTGCAGGTTTTGATGTAACAATAACACTTGCATTTCCGTGTTTATAAAATTCATCTATATAATCTGATGAAGTAGTTTCATAATGTTTTGGTATGCTAAGACTTATAT
This sequence comes from Oscillospiraceae bacterium, assembly GCA_045611725.1. Lineage (GTDB taxonomy): Bacteria > Bacillota > Clostridia > Oscillospirales > Ruminococcaceae > UBA5884. The sequence continues at coordinate 2,734 of JAZKXQ010000043.1, read as the reverse complement.
CAGGGAAGGGAAGTGCATTTATAACTTCAACGGTTTCAACAGTTTTATTTTCATCTGATGAATTTTTATCTGAATTACAGGAAGTCATACATAAAATCAGCGATGATATAATAATAATTGAAATAAATTTTTTCATTTATAAAACCTCTTTTTTTAATTATTATGAATATAAAAAAACAGAGACCGAAAAAACGACCTCTGTAAGAAATGACCAGACCGATAAGCCGAGTTCTGTCGTGTGCGATAATTTATCTAGGCTGTATGTCGCCATACAGCTCAAGCCGTCATTACAGTACATATCCATCGAGCAAATGTTGATATGACTGTACCAATAGACGTTGCATCGGATAGGGTTTACACAGCAATACAGTCTCCTGTATTCTGGTGAGCTCTTACCTCACCTTTCCACCTTTTCCTGTTTTTACAAACAGGTAGTCTAATCTCTGTTGCACTTGCCCTAAGGTCGCCCTCGGCTGTCGTTAACAGCTATCCTGCTCTGTGATGCTCGGACTTTCCTCGTGACCATAAAAACGTTCACGCTATCGCATAGTCTGCTCATATATTTTATTTTAACTTATTTAATGGAAAATGTCAAGAAAATTTTGCTTTAAGTTGAAGATTTTTTTCTTTTTTTAGTTGAATAAGTATTTTTTACGCTGGAGTAGACATTAATAATTATTGGAATTATTATTGATATTATTATTATATCAACAACAAGCTGACCAGCATTTTTTATAATTCTTGGAGTTATCCATATTTTGAATGCATCATACATTTCAGGATTAAAAAGGCTGAATTCTTTATTTACATATGATGTATAAATTATAAGTGAGTTAAGGCATATATTGCATAAGAATACAACAGCAGCTCTTGATAAATTTATAACAGATATTCTGACAGGGGTGATACTATATTTTTCGGTTTCATCTTCAGTTGCTCTATAGCATATTATTCCATAAACAACACCTGCAAGTAATGTAACAAGTGCAAGAGGAATTGAATATTCTCTTGCAGAATGATTAGCCAGAATGTATCCTAAAAAATCGCTTGAAATATTTGCTATACCGGAAACCACAGGGCCGAAAAGTATGGCAATAGCCATAATAGCGATAAAGGAGAAAGAAATTCTTATATCCGGAGTAATTTCAATTGCTACAGAACGTAAGGCAATTGATAATGCCATAAGCATACCAGCAGATGTAAGAGTTCTGATGTCTTTGAGTTCATTGAATGAACTTCTGAAGAGATTAAAAAAGCCTTTCATAAATAAAAACCTCCTGATGATGTTATGCTGTTTGCATAAAGGAGCTTTATATGAAAGGCTCAGTTATGCAATCAGCGGGATGCGAAAACCATATCGCAAGTAAATACTTTTCGTTCAGACAGCAACTCCCCGTCTGCCTGACACTTTACGCACAGTTTTCTACTCTGACTGCCAATTTTATTTTATTTTGAATATGCATTTTTTGAATGCACTAAAACTGACCATTAGTAATGTTTTTTAGAATGCAATCTTGTCTGCAATCTTATAAAGTTCTTCATCGAACTTCTTCTTCATTGAAAGAGCTTCCTGAATGTCGAAGTCAACGATTTTGCTCTGTTGCATACCAACAACTCTGTTACCGATACCCTGTTCAAGAAGTTCAACAGCATAGTAACCCATATGACTTGCCATAACTCTATCTCTTACAGTAGGAGCTCCACCTCTCTGAACGTGACCAAGAATAGTAGCTCTTGATTCAATGCCTGTCTTTTCTTCAAGAGTTCTTGCGATAAGCTCAGCGTTACCAACGCCTTCGGAAACAACAACGATAAAATGCTGTTTACCAGTTTTTCTTGTTTCGAGCATTTTCTTTGCGATGTCATCAAGGCTGTAAGGCATTTCCTCGGTAATAATAGCAGCTGCACCACAGGCAATACCTGTATTTACAGCGATATAACCAGCGTGTCTGCCCATAACTTCAACAACACTGCATCTATCGTGTGATTGTGATGTATCACGAAGCTTGTCAACCATTTCAAGAGCAGTATTCATAGCTGTATCGTAACCGATTGTATATTCAGTACAAGCAATATCATTATCAATTGTACCAGGAAGACCAACACAGAGAATACCTCTTGCTGAAAGGTCAGCAGCACCTCTGAAAGAGCCGTCACCACCGATTACAACGATACCTTCAAGACCGAGTTCTTCACATTTTTCCTTAGCCTTGTCAATACCTTCTTCAGTTCTGAATTCAGGGCATCTTGCAGTATAAAGGCAAGTACCACCTTTCTGGATAATGTCAGAAACGCTTCTTGCATTCATTTCAAATACATCGCCGTTTATAAGACCGTTATATCCTCTGCGGATACCATAAACTTTCATACCCTTACCGAGAGCAGCTCTTGCAACAGAACGCACAGCCGCATTCATACCCGGAGCGTCTCCTCCGCTTGTTAAAATACCAATTGTTTTTGCCATAATAAAAAAGCTCCAATCTGCCATTCAGGCTTTATATTAATTATAACATTATCAATATATATTGTACTACATTTATCATTTTTTTGTCAAGGGGTATTTAATAAATTTATGAGAATAAACATAGAATATTGTTGATTTGATACAAATAATCAGTAAGACCTATAGTATATTGCAAAATTTTAGCAGATAATGATTTAATTATTGATTTTTTCATTTTTCCATATAATTTTGCAATTGGGTAAAATTTTTGTTAAATATTCTTTTTGTTCA
>JAZKXQ010000042.1:0-3413 GCA_045611725.1 Oscillospiraceae bacterium | reverse complement strand
CAATCTGAGCAGAACTTCCCTCACCATTAAGCTCAACAGTCATATCTGAATTTGCAGTCTGATTATCGTGAGTCATAAGTCTTTCGCTTACAAAAAGCTTTGAATTTTCAGCCATAATGATATTTGTTTTTCTGTCTGTTGAATCAACGCCTTTTATCTGTTCAGAATCAAGGGTAAATACAGCACCTTCTTCAAGAATTACATTAGTTACAGGATTAAGAATTTTTGCCCCTGTCCCTTCGCCTTCTCCATAATGCTTTTCCTCATATTTTACATTGGCATTCTTTCCTATATGGAAAGTGTGTATGCCATCGTGACGACTTTCATTACAACCACTGTTATGGATACCACAACCAGCGATAATAACAACATCAGCACCTTCACCGATAAAGAAGTCGTTGTATACAAGGTCATTCATTCCAGAAGCGTCAACAACTACTGGAATATGAATTGTTTCGCCCTTTGCCCTGCTGTCAATATGAACATCAATTCCCTGAACATCTTTTTTCTTCTGAATTTTAACAAATTCGCTGTCGCCGTGACATAAAGAAGTTCCATTGTATCTTAAATTAAATGCACCCTCCTGTTTAAATCCAAGAGCGTCTATTTTTTTCAGAATATTTTCTGTTGTACTATCAAGTATTGTCATAATAAAAAAGCCTCCTTAACATTTCAATGATTTATTAAAGCATCTGCACGATTTTTCTTCACTGAAAAGCACAGGAAGAATTTCTTCACTTGTTCCCATATAGGAAATTTCACCGTTATCAACCACCATTATTCTGTCAGCCATTTTTATTATACGCTCCTGATGAGAAATAATAATAATACTCTGATTATTATTTTTATGGAGCATTTCAAATTCCTTTACAAGCAGAGAAAAACTCCATAAATCAATACCAGCTTCTGGTTCATCAAATATGCAGAGTTTATGTTCTCCTGCAAGAACAGTAGCTATTTCGATACGTTTCATTTCTCCACCTGAAAGAGTATTATCAACTTCTCTGTTAAGGTATTCTTTTGCACAAAGTCCTACATTACTTAAAAGATTGCAGCATACTTCCTCTGGGAGAGGTTTTCCAGATGCAAATGAAAGAAGTTTTGAAACAGTCATTCCCTTAAATCTTGGAGGCTGTTGGAAGGCAAATCCTATACCTGCTCTTGCCCTATGGTCAATATCAAGACCACTTATATCAGTGCCATCAAGAATAATCTGTCCACTGTCAGCAGTTTCTATTCCCATAAGCAATTTTGCGAGAGAAGATTTTCCTCCACCGTTAGGGCCTGTAATGACAAGCAATTCACCCTGTGCAACGCTGAAACTGATATTATTAACAATAAATCTTTCAGCACCATTTTCATTTACCTTAAATGTAAGATTTTTTACCTCAAGCATTTTATGCACCCCTTTTTATATTACTTAAAAATTATAACATATATAGTTATTAAAATCAACTTTCTTTATATACACATATTCTATCCAGTGCATTATAAATATCTGGATATAATTTTTTAATTCTCATAGGTTTGAAATCGTCATTCACAAAACAATGAGATGTTTTTCCTGTAGCACAAAGTATATTTGTTTCATTATTGTATGCTTCATACTCGACCTCAAACTTAACACCATTGAAAAATGTAATAGCTGATTCAATACGAATTTTATCTCCGAATTTCGCAGGATTTTTATATTCACAATAAGCTGAAAGTACAGGAAGCATAAGTCCATTATTTTCAATTGTATGATATGGCATACCTGCTTTTTCAAGAAAATCAACTCTTGCATCTTCAAACCATCTTATATAGTTTGAATGATGAACAACATTCATTCTGTCAGTTTCATAATAACTTACAGTTTTAACAAAAGTAAAAATACAACTGCTGTTAAGCATAAAAACAACCTTTCCTTCTTAATTCAATAATATTATATAATTATACAACATTTTACTTTTATTTGCAATATTATTTCTGATTATGAAAATTAAGTTTTAAGTCATATTTTTATGCTTGTTGATTTTTTCTGAATTATATTGTATAATATAATATATTTATCGGAATTGAAAGGAGAAGGATTTTAAAATGCCTGATTTCAGATACTCTGCACTTGATATAAACGGAAGAAAAAAGAAGGGCATTATTAATCTGCCCGATATCGAACAGATAAAACCTGTTCTCCTTGAAAAAAATCTTTTTCTTCTTGAAGCATCTCCTGCTGAAAAGAAAATAAACAGAAAAAAGCTCTCATCTCTTGAACTTTCAGAATTTTGCCGTGAGTTAAGTGCTATGCTGTGTTCAGGAATACCTCTTGTAAAAGCCATAAATATTATTCTTGGGAATGATATTTCTCCAAATCTTAAAAATACATTTTCAGAAATAAATACGGCAATAAAAAGAGGCTGTTCACTGTCTGAGGCTATGGAAATTCAGAATAATGTTTTCCCTGAACTTATGATAAGTATGATAAAAGCTGGTGAAGAAAGTGGAAAACTTGATGAAACTACTGCAAAACTTTCAAAGATGTATGAAAAAGAACATCGTATAAATTCTGGAATAAGAAATGCTATGGCATATCCTATATCATTGCTTGTACTTACTATTATAATAATGATAGCAATATTTACACTTATTCTTCCAAAATTTTTTGAACTTTTTGAAGATATTGAACTTCCTCTTTCAACAAGAATAGTACTTGCAACAGGAAATCTGTTTAAAAATCATCTTACTGAAATTATTATGATAATTATGGGCATTATAACATTTATTGTTTGCCTTATGAAATTACCATCAACAAAAATGAAATTTGACAAAATGATTTTAGGAATACCTAAAGTCGGAAACTTGCTGAAAATAATCTATACTTCAAGATTTGCAGGTACTCTTTCATCTCTATATTCAAGTGGAATACCCGTAGCATTAGCAATAACTACTGCAGGTAATACGATAGGAAATTCATACATATCAGCTCAGATTACGGAAGCATCAAAGAAAATCCGTTCAGGAATTTCTCTATCAGAAGCCCTTCTGGATATTGATGGCTTTGAAAAAAAACTCTCCTCATCTCTCGCAGTAGGAGAAGAATCGAGGAAAATAGATACATTGCTTGATTCTCTTTCAGATTCATATGAATATGAATCTGAAAATGCATTAAAGAAAATAGTTTCATTTATAGAACCTGTTATGATTTTTATTATGGGTATTTTTGTAGCATTTGTTGTAATTTCTGTAATGCAACCTATATATACTCTATATTCAAATGTAAGATAACAAGGAGGTTAAAATATGGCAGTTTCCGTGTATATATCAAATACGTCAATAAAAGCTGTCAATGGCAAATCAGGGAAAAATAAAATTATAATAAAGGACGTTGTAAGACGAAATATTCCCGAGGGTCTTATAATTAATGGTATTATAAC
>JAZKXQ010000041.1:0-6469 GCA_045611725.1 Oscillospiraceae bacterium | reverse complement strand
CACTTCATCAGGTTTTATAAATTTATCTATTATTACAGAATACACAGGCATTTCATTATATTCAGAAAAAGCAAATTCCTGTATTTTTTCATCAAATTTATCTATATCTTCAGTTTTAAGAGAAAAACCTCCTGCACCTTTATGACCTCCGAATTTGATAAGTAAATCCTTACAGTATTCAAGACATTCAAAAACTGAAAACTCTCCGAATGAACGTGCAGAACCTCTTGACATTCCATCTTTTTCCTTAGTTATTATAAAGCAAGGTTTTCCGAAACGCTCTGTAATTCTTGCTGATACTATTCCTATAACTCCGTGATGCCAGTTTTCTCCACTGAATACAAGCACTCTTTTACTTAATTCTTCAGGATTTGAATTTATATAATCAGCTATCGTTTCAGTTATATCATTTTCAGTTTCCTTACGCTGATTATTTAAATTTTCAAGTTCATCTGCCAATCTTTCAGCTTCCTCAATATCCTCACACATAAGCAGATTTACAGCCGCACGGGGTGAACCAAATCTTCCGGCGGCATTTATTCTCGGAGATATAAAAAATGAAACAGAACCTGCATTTATCTTTTCGGGAGTTATTCCACATTTTCGCATAATTGCAGAAAGTCCTGGACGTTCTGTATTTGCAAGAAATTCAATACCTCTCTGAACTATATATCTGTTTTCGGATTTTATAACAACAACATCTGCAAGAGTTGCTATTGCTACAATATCGCCGAACTGTTCCATTATAAATTCATAATCCCCACCCTCAACAGCACATATAAGTTTAAGCACAACACCAGCACCACATAATTGTTTAAAAGATGAGGGACAATCTTTTCTATGTGGATTTACAACAGCCTCTGCTTTTGAAAGAATTTCTCCAGGCTGATGATGGTCTGTAATCAACAATTTCATACCAAGCTCATAAATAATATCAGCCTCTTTGAGAGATGATATTCCATTATCAACTGTTATTATAATTTCTGCTCCGTCATCTGCAATTTTTCTTATTGCATTTTCATTCATTCCATATCCCTCTTCACGCTCAGGGATATAATAGAATACATCAGCACCTATACACTGGAGATATGAAAAGAGCATTACCGTAGAAACAACTCCATCACAATCATAATCTCCGAAAATACATATCTTTTTACTATTATTAACAGCATCATTTATAATTTCCACAGCTTCCTTCATATCTTTCATTATGTAAGGATTTTCAGGAATACAAGGTGTCAGAAATTCAGACGCACTCTGAATATCAGTAATACCTCTTGACGCAAGTATTTCAGAACAAAGCATATTAAGATTGCTGTTCTGTTCGATAGACTTAGCAATTTTAACATCAGGATTTTTAATTATCCATTTTTTCATAACAGCATTTACCCCACACCACTTTAATTTATATATAAATTATAACAGTTTTCACTTGAAATTACAACACTTTTTTAAACATTCAGATAAAATATTATTAAGTATTATTTATGTTTAAAAATTCCATCTGTTTTTTTATTCTGCCTGTAAATTCCTCAAGAAAATGAGAAGCAGCTTCAACTTTAATTACAGGGCCAAAAGCTAATAATTTTATAAGTATTTCTGTTTCATCATCATAATCATAATAAATTTCAGCACTGCATATTCCTGTTTTTTCATCAAGTTCTGTATTCTTTTCAAAACAGGCAAATTCCATCATAAATCTTTCAACGCAATTTCTTTCAGGAAATATTTTAAGCTTTATTGGTTCTCTGCATCTTCTCTCTGAAATTATTTCATCAGCATTTCCAGCTGAAAAATTCTGATATTTTTCAGCAATTTCAGCTGTAACTATTCTTGCAATATTTATCGTACTCATTCTGTAGAATTTTTCATCTTTTATTTCAGCAACAAATACTCTTAACCTGTTATTCACAGGTGAAAACTGAAATCTTAAAGGTCTGTAATAATGATGACGTCTTGTTCCCCAAGATGTATTATACTCTATCTTTACTGTTTTTTCAGTTCTTAAAGCCTCAAGAATTACTCTGAAATTTCTTATATAGTTTTCATCGCTGAAATTATCTCCGTTTTTATGTCTGTCTGAATATCTGTAATTTTTATTGTTATAAATTAGAGGAATATCCTGTAATTTATTCTGAAGTTCAATTCTTTCCCCATCATCAAGAAAAAGAACTGCTTTTTCATCTTCAAGAATGGATTTTATCCAGCTTTTCTGAAGATATGTAAGAACTGAAACAGGCTTATTTTTAAGAAGTGATTTTATTTCAGATTTTTCATATGAAAGAAATCTCCACGTTTTATCCGATTTTATTTCAGGCATCATAAAAAATTCCGATTCACTGAATGCAGTACCCCTTATAATTTTTCCTGCTTCCTTTTCGGAAATATTTTTGTATCCTAAAATTTTTGAAACTGCAAGATAATATGCACTATAAATTTCAGAAAAAAACTGCATAACAATTATCACTCCTCATTATAAATCCTGCTCATTCTTATAATATCCCCATATACTCTTTTAACAATATTTTCATTGCTACATTCAAAAGATATTATTCTTCCTATAAAACTTTTAATCCACGAGGCTGTTTCACCTGCATCAAAAACCTCTGCCTCATACGTATATGTATTTTCATCTGTTCTTGTAACCATTCCATTTCTTGATTCTCTCATAAGCCTTTCAATTATAAACGGCTCATTTTTTTCATCTGCATAAACTGTAAGCTTTATTTTTTCGGTATTTCCATTTTGTCTTATATCCCCAAAAGAAGTTCCCCAGCAGTATAATGCATTTCTTTCATATGCTTCTTTTATTTTATCATAATCATCATACTTTTCAAGAGCTTTTACTTTCTTTATATAGTCAAGTCTGAATGAATTAAATCTTTTAAGATTTTCAATATACATAACTATATATCTTCTTCCTGTATAAACAGAAACGTGAAATTTAACAGGTATACCATAAATAATATTCTTGCTTCCGCTTCTGCCAAAATTAAGAATTTCTATTTTTCTTTGTTCATCAATAGCTTTTTCAAGCTCAAGCATTATATTATCCTCAAGACTATGGACTATAAAATTATGCTTCATAAGAAATATATCATTATTTTTATTACATTGTTTAAGAATACAGTTGCCTATTTCACCATACATACCGCATTGAGAGAAAAATCTTATCATATCAAAAAAATTTTCCTGATTTTCGCATATATTTTCCGCTGTATCTATACAAATACTGTATTTATATGCTTTTCCGTCTTTTGTTATTTTTATAATCCCTTCATCTGCATATTCTTTAAGCTTTATTCTTATTGTCTGAGGTTCAAAATAAATTCCATATTCCTTTAAAATGCTGTCTGCTATTTCATCAACTGTCAGCAAACTTTTATCAATTAAAATATCAGTTATAAAATAATGGAGTTCAATGTCATTATCTGTAAAACTTTTTGAACGGTATGCTTTAAAAAATGGATTTTCATAAAGTCTTCCACTGTCGCAGGATAATGAAATCTGTTTACCTTTCTTTGAATTATCAAATTTTATGTAGTCACTCAACCAGCTTTCTATACGTCTTTTTTCATTATCATATGTCCTTAAACTTTTGTATTCAAAATCTGAACGTGTTTTAAATCCAAATATAAAAAAATCTTTCATATAATCACGGACTTTTTCAAAATTTTTTATCAGCTCGGAATATCTGCCCATTTTTTATTCCTCCTAAACCATAGTAAACTTGATTTTATACCATTTCATAAGCATTGTCAACACTTGTTAATATTTCAGTGTAACTTTCACCAATTAGACTCCTTATTTTTGTGCAATTTGTATAATTTATTTACTATTTTTTTTTAAAATATATTGACATAAACATTTTTACGTTATATAATATTATACAGGGTATTTTGCCCTTAAAAAGTAAAGATAAATATTATTGCAAACAAAAATCTTTTAAGGAGTGTAATTTATGAATTTGAAATCAAAAAAAATCATTTCTATGATTACTGCTGTAAGTATGGTTACTTCAGTATGCAGTATGAATGTTTTTGCTGCTGATGAAGAAGAATATACTCAGTTCCCTTTCACAGCTGAATGTGAAACTCTTGAAGGTGCTGAATTATGGACTTCAATTTATGACAAACAGCTCCCAGGCTATTCGGGAGATGGTTTTGCCTATCTTACTAATGGAACTATAAAATTTGAAATAACTGTTCCAGAAGACGGAATGTATGAATTTACTACAAGATATACACAGATTCTCAGTGAAGAAGGCAGAGAGCAGACTATTTCTATTAATGGTGCTAAATTTATGTATAAGTTCCCTTATACAAGTGAATGGTCTGATTTCAGCTTTGGCGTTCACAGACTCAACAAGGGCGTAAATACAATTGAAATTCTCCCACAGTATGGATATGCTTCATTTGATACAATTACTGTAGACGTTGCAAAACTTCCAGACCTTTCAGAAGTTCAGCCTGTTCTTGCTGATAAAAAGGCTACAAAAGAAACTCAGGGACTTATGAATTATCTCTGTTCTGTATATGGAAAAAATATAATCTCTGGTCAGCAGGAAATCTATGGTGGCGGTAATGACGACAATATGGAGCTTGAATTTGACTGGATTGAAGACCTTACAGGTGAACTTCCCGCCATTCGTGGTTTTGATTATATGAATTATAATCCTCTCTATGGCTGGGACGATGGAACTACTGAAAGAATTCTTGAATGGACAAAAGAAAGAAATGGTATTGCCACTGTATGCTGGCATATAAATGTACCTATAAACTTTAATGACTATACTCTCGGTGACGCTGTTGACTGGCAGGAATGTACATATAAGCCTACTGAACAGTTTGACGCTGCAAAGGCTTCTGTTGAAGGCACAAAGGAATATGAATACTTTATGGCTGCTGTTGAAGACCTTGCTGAACAGATAGCAATTCTTCAGGAAAACAATGTTCCGATTATCTTCCGTCCTCTCCACGAAGCAGAAGGTAACGGAGGCCTTAATGGCGAAGGTGCTTGGTTCTGGTGGAGTTCTGCAGGTGCCGAAGCTTATAATAACCTCTGGAAACTTCTCTATACAACACTTACTGAAAAATATGATTTACATAATATGATATGGGAACAGAATCTCTATACATTATCTCCTGAATCTGCACAATGGTATACAGGCGATGAATACGTTGATATGGTAGGTCTTGACAAGTACAATACAGTTTATAACCGTAATGACGGACTTTCAAACTGCCCTAACGAAGACGCTGTTTCAACAATATTCTATGGAATTGTTGATATTGTAGACAATAAAAAGCTTGTAGCTATGCCTGAAAATGATACTGTTCCAAGTCTTGAAAATCTTCAGGTTGAAAAGGCAGGTTGGTTGTATTTCTGCCCGTGGTATGGCGAACATCTTATGTCTGATACAAAGAATAATCCAGATACTCTTAAGGAAATGTATCAGAGTGATTATTGTATAACTCTTGATGAACTTCCTGACTGGAGAAATTATTCTTCGGGTGATGTTACTGAACCTCCTGTAACGGAAACAACAACTGCTACAGAAACTTCAGCAACAGAATCTTCTAAAAGCGAAGAAACTACAACTACTGATAAATCTTCTGAAGATACTTCTGGAAGCACTACTGTAAATTCATCTGCAACACTTCTTGGTGATGCTAACTGTGATGGTTCAGTAGATATAAGAGATGTTACTACTGTAAACCAGTATATTATAAAAGCTACTGACCTTACAGATGAAGGTATTGCAAATGCCGATGTAGTAAGTGACAGCGTTGTTGATATTTCTGACCTTGGACAGATTAAGAAATTCATTGTAAAGCTTATTGACAAATTTTAATTTTTAAATTTAATTACACAAAAGCAAGGGATACAGATTTTTACAATCCGTATCCCTTTTCAGTTATTGATTATTATGAGTTTTTATATAGCTTATACAGGATATTATTGCGAATATGGTAACAGCTCCACAGAATGCCCCGGAAGAATCTATAAGAACATCTGTTATTTTAGCCGTTCTGCCATCTACAAAAAACTGATGAAATTCATCTGAAATTGCATAAATTACAGAAACCGTCATAGAAAACAAAAAGCATTTTTTATATTTTATTTTATTCAGATATGAAACAATGTAAACAACAGCACTTAAACCATAGTAAAGCATAAAATGTGCAATTTTTCTTATGGTATAATGCATATCACTAATCATATAGTTTTTTATTGTATTACTTTGATGTTCAAAATTTTCAAATACAATTGAAAGAATTTTTCTTGTAGCTCTTAAACTTAAACTTGTAGTTTCTGAACTTTTCTGTGCAGAGAGCATATAAATTATAAGCATACAAAGGAATATACTTATTGCTGATAATATATTAAATGATTTTTTCATAAAATTTATACCTCAAAAATTAATATTGTAAATGTTATTATATCATATGCTGAAAATTTAATCAAT
>JAZKXQ010000040.1:0-2784 GCA_045611725.1 Oscillospiraceae bacterium | reverse complement strand
AACCTATCTACAGCTACAAAGGGAATAATCAACTTTTAGAAATTATAAAATACTGTTGAAAGGAGTTTTATTTTGGATAATAATATAAAATGGATGAGTGATGTTATTGGTAATGATTATTCGAAATGGGATACATGTTCTGTATTTATCTATGGTCCAACAGGCTGTGGAAAAACAACTTTCATATTTGATGTACTCGCCAAACAAAATGTACCTATACTATATGTTGGAAACAGAACAAGTCTTCTAAGGCAACTGAAAATAGAGTATATGAAAAAATTAAATATTGAAATTCCTACAGAACAAAAGCTTGATGATATTTTTACAATTGAAAACATTACCTTTATCACATATCAAAAACTTTCAGGCTGTATAAACAAAGAATACTATCTAAACACAGTAATGAATAAATATCATAATTATATTTTTCAAAATCAAAACAACCAATATTTATGGGAACCTCTTCCACGAGAACTTTTGGAACTATTCAACAATACAAATATTTTTTGGAATACAGCCATTATAAATAAATTGTACGAATATGTAGTTTTTGATGAATATCATTATTTTCTTCAGGATTCCCTTTTCAATGAATATATAGACTTCCTTGTAATGTCATATATATCCAGATACAATTTTAAAGTCAGAATATATATCAGTGCGACTCCTGATGAAATATATCCTCTGATAAAAACACACAGCATAAATAATTATCTAAAAATGATAACTGGTTTTTCAACCAAAGTATATGATTACAATCTACAAAGAAATTTCAAGGAAAATATATCAAAACCTATCTACAGCTACAAAGGGAATAATCAACTTTTAGAAATTATAAAATATGCTCCTAAAGAGGACAAGTGACTGATTTTTCTTAATAATATAAATGAAGGCAACGAACTGAAAAAACTTCTTAAAGCCAACAATATTTCCTGTCGGTTCGTTCATTCAAAAAATGAAAAATCAAATACGAAAACAATAACTGAAATATATGAAAACAAAACTTTTTCTGAGAAGTGTCTTATTACAACTTCATATCTTGATAACGGAATTTCTATTCATGATAAAAATCTGCGACACATAGTTATAGATACATTTGATTACATAGAATTTATGCAGATGATTGGCAGAAAAAGATTCAGTGATAATGAAGAAAAAATCAACCTTTATGTAGCTGAACGTTCTTTCAAGGAACTTAAAGCTTACTATGAAAAAAATATTATAAGAAAATTAAATGTTATGCTTGAAGCTGCCAGAGCTATTCAAACAAACAGAATTGACTTTTTTATTGAAAAATATTTTAATACTTCTGATTTTAAAAATCTTATAAGTCTAAAAAAACAAAAGCTTTATGTAAATAATCTTGCATATGCTAAACTTAATAATTTATATATTTTTTACCAAAATATATTAAACAAAGCTTCTGCAAGAAAATACAATAATATTTCTTATATTGTATACAATCATTATTTTAAAACATATGAAAATATGAATGGAATTATATATAATAGAAGATTGCAAGTTGTACCTTTAAACCATTCTCTTTTAAAATATTTCATTCAGGAGAACACAAACAAAACTTTATCAAAAGATGAGTTTGAAAAATTCCGTCAGAAAGTTCATTCATATGTTAAGGATTCCCCTGTTCTTAAAACTCTTCCAATATATAAAATGAGTTATAAAAAAATCAATGAATGGTTTAAAGAAAACAACTTTAATTTCCAAATAGTAACTTCTTATGATAAATTCAGAAATATAGTGTACACTATAAATTCAACTAAAAACAACACCTGTACCACCCGAAAATTCATCCCTCAATAAACCACTGTATAATATCATCTTTTTTGAAATGTAAGTATATTCCACATAATTTTGCTTTTTTCTATTATTATATATTTCGCCGCATAACACATCAAAAAAGTATGTACAGCTTTTTATTTACAATGTTATATGCCCTGTATTTTATCACATAAATTTTAAAAATCATATCATATAACATTACTGCATGGTCATAATCTATGCAGTATTTTTTTTGAAAATTACATCCTTTCAAACCAGAATATAAAATCTAAAAAGCGAAAGGATGTATTTTTATGAATACAATTGTTATGCTCGATTCAGCAGGTTATGACTGCAAACCTACAAAGGATATTATATCCATAAACAAAAGAATTGCCAATGGTAAGACTACAATTGATTTAAAATCTCTTGCTGACCTTGTTGGAAATCAGGGTCATTCATTCGTTCCCGGAATATTTAACAATTCCAGAAAAAGTGAAAATGTTTATGAGCAACAGATTTTTGCTCTTGATTTTGATAATGGAAATTTCACTTTTGAAACTGCTTTAAAACGTGCAGAAAAATACAATATTCCCATACTTTTTGCCTATCATACTTTCTCAAGTACAGAAGAACATCCAAAATTCAGAATGGTATTTGTTATGTATGAACCAATCAGGGACAGAAAAGTTATCTCGTTTATTCAGAATTCTCTTATGGAAATATTCCCAGAATGTGACCATTGCTGTTCTGATATGGCAAGAATATTCTTCGGTGGAAAACAACTCATTTACTATAATAATCACGAAGAAACTCTGAATCCTTTTCAGCTTACTCTTGCTATCAAGGAAGAATACAATCTCAGAAACAATGATAAAACATCAAGAAACAACCTCAGAAATTTTTATATAAAAAATAATATTGCTTTTGAGAATGGACATCCACTTATAACTTCATATGAAGAAAAAAAGTGCACAAATACCATATATTATTATATGGTGAATG
>JAZKXQ010000039.1:0-7772 GCA_045611725.1 Oscillospiraceae bacterium | reverse complement strand
CCTAATATAAAAGTTGAATATATATTATAAAATAAAAAATGCACTCTGTAGAGGAGTGCATTTTTTTGTTAAAAACTACCCCCACGACAAAAGCGAGGGGGCTTATAAGTAAATTATTCAGCTTCTGATTCTGTAACTTCGATTTCAGGATAATCTCTTACGAAGTTTTTAAGGAAAACTTCATAGTCAGCCTTGTATAAAGCATAAACATCTACTCTCTTTGTAATCTTGCCGTTAGCATCTGCATCTTCTGGCTTCAAAGTGTCTTTAATATGGTCAAGTTTCCACATTGTCAAAGCAACTGCAAGGTCGTGAGCTCTCTGTTCATTGTTAGACATATAAATCAATCTCCTTTCATATAGTAAATAAATTATAACATAGTTTGTTAAAAAAATCAAGCATTTTCAATAAAAATTATTATTTTATTAAAAAGTCATTCTTTCCTCGATAATTCCAACCATTTCGCCAACATTCTTCATAGTGGATACTTCACCCATTTTGAATTTCATACCAAATTCTTCTTCAACAGCTTCAATCAGATTGATGTGTTCAAGGCTGTCCCATTCGTCAATATCATCAGCTGTTGTCTTAGCGTCAATATCAACGTCGTCGAGGTCAAAAACCTCCATAAAAATCTTCTCAAGTCTTCTGTAAATTTTCTGTTTTTCCATAATTTACATACTCCTTATTATTAATATTATTAATTGCTTTTAGCAATTTTTATAACATTATTTTTATTTCGGTAATCTGAAAGGTCAAGATACCATACACTGTCTTCATCTTGATTACAGGCAATTCTTTCAAATCCAAAAGTACCAAAGAGTTCCTTTACCATATTATTTTTTGCAGTTTTATAATAATAGCCATAGATTTCTGTTATGCCATTTTTCAAAGATTCTTCAGCGAGTCGGTCAAGCATTGCAAATTCCATATCACGTTTAAGCACACGACAACTCATAAGCCATAAATCTATATGAAGTCTTTGTTTTTCTTTTCTTCCTATAACAACCGATACAACGCCGTTATCACCGAATTTATCTGAAAGTTTTCCATAAAGTCTTATATAATTGGGACTTTTGAAAACTTCCTCCATTTCAGCCTGTGTATATCGTTTTGTAGTAAGGTTAAACTGATTACTTTTATTTGTAAGCTGGACTATTCTCTGAAGGTATACAGGGTCAAAATCATCTATTACAGCTTCCATTTCAAGACTTTTCAGATAATCCTCATAGCTTTCAAACTGTTTCTGCTGATTAAGTCTTTCAGCATTTTTTTTATACATTTCATTTCTTTTTATATCATCATCTGAAAACGCTGTAACTTCAAAATATCCACCTCTGTCAAGAGTCTGGATATAATGCTCGACAGTGTCAATATCAGGAGCAATTACTGTTTTAAGCTGGGAGCTTACTATTTCACGTTCTGCAGGGTTATCATCAACAAAAAGAATACTATCAGTAAGTAAATTAAGCTCTGATGCAATTTCGTTTATATTTGAATCTTTTGTATTCCAGTTTGCTTTTATTGAAATGAAGTCATCAGGGGACAGTATGCTGTCAGGGTGTTTAAGTCCGAGCAGGGCATTTTCTTCTTCATTTTTTGAACATACGCTGAGCAGTATTCCAAGATTTTTATGAGCTTTTATATATTTCTGAAATTCGCTGTAAGCCTGTGACATTGAAGTTTCATTTCCTATTTCAATGCCTTCCTGTCCGTCATCTCCTATAACTCCGCCCCATAATGTATTGTCAAGGTCAAGTGCAAGTACTTTTTTATTTTTTCCGAGTATTGATTTTATTATATTTGCAACATTGAATGAAAATTCAGGGATTGCCTGAACGCATAAAGCATACTTGTACATATACCAGTAAAAAGGAGCAGACCATTTTTCAAGCCCATATGCAGATGAAAGATAGTTTATATCATTTATATAGAAATTTTGGTGAGTTTGAGCATATTCATAAAATTTCATATTAAGACGTGAGATGAAATTAGATTTTCCGTGAATATCTGAAACATCTTTATTTCCAAGAAGTCTGTAAAATGGGAGTTCCATATTATTCTGAATTATCGGGCAATGGTACTTTTCAGATATTGTATCCCACATCTTACTGAAATGATTGAATTGACTTTCAAGAATTTCAGTAATTTCATTTTCATTTAAAGTCATACAAGCTTCGGGAAATTCAGTAATATTTCTGTTTGTTGTATGAATAAATATAAAATCGGGGTTAAAGCTGTCAAGTTCGGGATTTCCGAACATAGCGTCCTGCCAGTACTGACCATATTCTGATTGATAGAATGAAGGTTCTATGCCATTATTAAGAAGAAAAAGTTCAAGCATTGCTACAATATCATTTGTTGTAGAGCCTCCAAAAACGGCAATATTTTTCTTTATTCTTGAAGAACCGTCAGCAAGAAGCTGTTTTTTTATTGAACGGCGATTTTTCAGAATATAGGCACTATCAAAGGGATAATTAAGTTCTTTCATAAATAATCCTCCTTATTGAGTTCTTAAAGTTTCAATATGCCTTACCATTGAAGGAGTAGCAGAAGTAAATGCGTTTACTGCAAAGAGAAGGTCTGTTACATTATGCTCTTTCATAAAAGTAACTGCATTGAGATTGAAATATCGTATATCTATTACATAAATATTTTCAAATGAATGTGTAAGGAATGGAATTACAGCATTTCCGAAACTGTCCTTTAAAACGCAGAGAGTTCTTCCGTTTTTCACATCTGTATTTATGTGAGTTACTTTATTATCTCCTCCCATAAATGTTACATAAAGACTGCTGAGAGGCATTTCTATAAACAGACTGCTGTCATATCCTTGCTGGAAATATGTGTTATAGTAGGTTGTATTGTATTCATTGTCAGGTTTGTAATATGTGAATGTTTCAGGATAATCAAGAATACTTGCATCTTGAGTAAATGTGTAAATAGTGCCAATATATCCATCTTCTGAAACTTCTTCATAAGTTGAGAGGTCTGGGAAGTTGAGTGACATCTGGGAGGCATACTTTTCAGCTGCATAGTAAGCTCCTAATGGTGCCCAGTGGTGGTCTGTACGGAGGTATATATCTTCTTCCTTATGGTTTTCAAGAGTTGCAGAAACATCAATATCAATAACTCCATTAAATCTTTCACGCATATACTGCATATCAGCAAACTGGTCTTCTGAATATCCAGAATATTTTTCAGGAAGATAATATGCCGCCGCAGTAGGTATAACCATTGAGCATACATTTACATTTTCACCCAAATCGGCTTTATATGAATTTACTGTCTGTATATATGAATCAAGCGTACTTTCATAACTACCGTACATCATAATACCACGGTTTTTATAAATTATGATACCATTTGCAACCTTGCCGTTGTCTATGTCGTTTTCCTCTATTTCAGGTTCGGTAGTTTCTTCAGTTACAGTTGTTTCAGCAGTTGTTGTTACTTCGGTTACTTCTGTTACATCGGTTGTATTATCTGATATTTCAGTTTGAATAACTGCATTTTCGGTAGTGGCAGTAGTTGTAGTTGCAAATATTTCCTCTTTTTCGCTGTCTTCATCACTATTTACCATTGTTACATTTCCGTGGAATGTTATATCTGATTTAATACCAAACAGGGAAGTAAGCTTTGTATTCCATTTTTTGAATGTACTTCTCATAGGTACTGTATCATTATAAAATTCTGAAATTCCACCTGTAAAAGAGCCGTCAAAATAATTATCAAATGACCATTCAGGCATTTTTGCAAGTGTACGATTTTCAGTTTCTGAAATAGTAGGTCTTTCAAGGAAAATCATACCAACAGAAACTATTGCAATACAGCCTGTAAGTATAATGGCATTTATCTGATTCATACGCTTTTCAAGCTTATTATTTTTATCTTTATCTTTTTTCATTCTGAAAAATCTCCTTTTTAGAAACGGAAATAAAGGAATGGATTGTTTGTTGCATCAACAAGCATAATACTGCTTACCATAAGCAATGCAATGCTTGAAACAGTCTGAACAGACCTCATAATCATATAGGAAGTATCATTTGATACTTTGTTTTCAATATGCTTTTTAAGATAAGGAATAACAGGGATACAGGCAACAACAGCGAGAATTATTAGGAAAACATTGTTTACAAATGATACCCTTACAGCCTCATCGAAAAATACATTTCCATTAAGACCTATAAGATTTTTCACAAATGCAGAAAGTCTGTCAATATCTTCAAAATAGAATATTCCGAATCCTATTATAATTACTATTTTATTATATATATGCATAATAACCTTAGGAACTTTTTTAAGACGCTTTTTACCTATAAGCTGTTCTATAAGAATGAAAAGACCAAAATAAAGCCCCCAGATTATGTAATTCCAACTTGCACCGTGCCATAATCCTGTACTGAACCATACAAGAAACAGGTTGAGGTATTTTCTTCTTTTTCCGAAAATAGGGAGATAGAGAAGATAATCCCTGAAGAATGAGCCAAGGGAAATATGCCATCTCTGCCAGAATTCAGTAATATTCTGACAAATGAAAGGGTATCGGAAGTTTTCATCAAAATGGAAACCGAAAATTCTTCCAAGACCTATTGCCATATCTGAATATCCTGAAAAATCGAAGTAAACGTGCATAGCATACATAATTACTGCATACCACGTTCCGACTACGGAAAGATTTTCTATGTTTTTTCCAAAGAATGCATCAACAATAACACTAAGATTATTAGCTATGATAACTTTTTTTGCAAGACCTATAACAAATCTTGAAAGACCTTCGCTAATATCAGTAGCAGTAGTTTTTCTGGAGCTTATTTCATCACCGATTACTGAATATCTTACGATAGGACCTGCAACGAGCTGAGGGAAAAGCGATACATAGAGCAGAAATTTACTGAAACTTTTCTGAGTTTCAATCTTTTCCCAGTAACAGTCTATTGTATATGAAATAGTCTGGAATGTATAAAAGCTTATACCGATTGGCAATGTAATATCAGGAACTGGAAGATTAAGTGAGAGCATTGAATTGAGATTTTCAACAAAGAAACCGCTGTACTTGAATATCCCAAGAATTCCAAGGTTCACAACAAGTGAATTGATTACTGCAAGTTTGGCTTTTGGAGTCCCTCGGTATTTGTCTATGATGATACCATTGAAGTAGTCAATTGCAGCACTGAAAATAACAAGGAATACCCATACAGGTTCGCCCCACGCATAAAATATTAAGGAGAACACTGACAGAATACAGTTCCTATAGGAAATATTTTTTGTTGCAAAATACATCAGCAGACATATCGGCAGGAACATATAAATGAAAAAAAGACTGGAAAAAACCATAGTGTAAAAAGCACCTCTGAAACTAATAATTTATATTATGACATAATAAAGCACAATACTTTATAATTATACTAAAATTATAACTTAACGTCAATAAACTTTTCAAATAAAAATTAAATTTATTAAAATAATTTCATATTTTAACCGAATGTTATGAAAAAATGATTAAAAATATGAAAAATGCTGAAAAAACAGAGAAACTTTTTTTAAGGTATTGACTTTTAAATTTAAAGTGCTATAATGTATTAGGTTTATGCAGTTTCAAGAAATTGCTGTCGAATTTCTGAAATATAAGCATAATGCTGACAAAAAATATTTTTAGTTATGAAGGGAGAAAAAATCATGACAGCAGCAGTTGTTGCAACAATTATATTTGTTGTAATGTTTATTCTGGTTATTACAGAAAAAATTGAAAAGCACTATGTTACTCTTGGCTGTGGTCTTCTTACGCTGATACTGGTATTCGGTGTTTGCTTGAAAGACATTGGTGCAATCTGGGACACTATCAACCTCGAGGCTATTGTTCAGAAAAATTTCTGGCACGCAACCTCAGAATCCGAATCAGGAGGAATTGACTGGTCTACCATTCTTTTCCTTGCAGGTATGATGGTTATGGTTGAAGGTATGGCGAGAGTAGGTTTCTTCCGTTGGCTTTGTATGTGCATAGCGAAGCTTGTACACTACAAAACAGTTCCGATTTTCTTTGCATTTATGTGTATGTCTTTCGTACTTGCAATGTTTATCGACAGTATCACAGTAATTCTTTTCCTTGCTTCAATTACTATTGAACTTGCACGACTTCTTAAATTCAAGCCTGTTCCTATGATTCTTGCAGAAATTTTCTGTGCTAATCTCGGTGGTTCAGCAACTATGTGTGGTGACCCTCCGAATATTATAATTGGTACTCAGCTTGGATATACATTTACTGATTTTATTACAAATACAGGTGTTATGGCTATAATTTCTTTTGTATTTGTTCTTGTATATTTTTATATTGTAATGCGTAATGAATTAGTTGGAAATGCAACAGAGACTGATTTTGCAAATCTTCCTTCGCCTGAAAGTGCAATCACTGATAAAACAGGCTTTATAATCAACACAATAATTTTTATTGGTGCAGTAATTCTTCTTGTAACTCACGCAACTACACATCTTACAGTAGCATTTATAGGGGCTGCCGTTGCAATTGTAACTATAATTACTTCAGGAAAACACGCAGGTGAAATAATTAAAAAAGTTGACTATAAAACACTTTTATTCTTTGTAGGTCTTTTCATAGTTGTATGTGGTCTTGAACATACAGGAGTCCTTGAAGTTATTGCAGGTTTTATTCAAAAGTTAAGCGGTGGAAATACATACCTTATGATTGGTATTATTATCTGGATTTCTGCTGTTGCAAGTGCATTTATTGACAATATTCCATTTGCAGCAACAATGGTTCCTGTTATTAGGGCACTTTCTGCAACAACAGGAATTGATATAGATATACTTGCGTGGTCACTTGCTATGGGTACTGACATAGGTGGAAGTGCAACTCCTATTGGTGCTTCAGCAAACGTTGTTGGAACTTCAGCAGCTGCAAAGGCAGGTTATCCTATCGGTTGGGGAGAATACTGCAAGAAGATGGTACCTGCAACAGTAATTGTACTTGTAATATGCACAATATATATGTGTGTAGTTTATATATAAATTAAGGAGGTCAGAAGATGAGTGAACAGATGATTATCGCCATAAGCCGTGAATACGGAAGTGGTGGTCACGAAATTGCAAAGATATTAGCACAGCGTTTTGGAATTCCTTTTTATGACAGAAATATGCTTGATGAAATTGCCAATCAAAAGAATGTAAATGTTGACAATCTTCACAAATATGATGAACTTCCAAGAAAACTTTTTTTCTCAAGAACCGTTAAAGGATATTCAAATTCACCTGAAGAAGTTATTGCTAATTTTCAGTTTGATTATCTGAGAGAAAAATCTGACAGCGGGGAATCATTTGTAGTTGTAGGACGTTGTGCGGAATATGTTTTAAGAGAATATTTAGGACTGATTACAATTTTTATTCTCGGTGATGAAGAAGAAAAGTGCAAGCGTATTCAGCAGACAAGAAATGTTGATGAAAATGAAGCGTTAAGCATTATGTATCGCCACGACAAGAAAAGAAAAGCATATCACAACTACTATTGTCCTAATAAGTGGGGCGATTCAAGAGGTTATGACATTACAATTAATTCAAGTAAGCTTGGTTTGGAAAAAACGGCTGATTTGCTTGAAAACTTCATTAATGTCTGTACAGGAAAGTAAAATTCGGGGCTTCTGTAAAATCAGAAGCCCCGAATTTGCTTTTATTTGGTTTTACCACATAAGTGCAGTTCTGTCTACACGCCATTCACCGTTTTCTTTTATAAAACGGATATTTCTTTGCACAGTATAATA
>JAZKXQ010000038.1:0-1375 GCA_045611725.1 Oscillospiraceae bacterium | reverse complement strand
ATTCTTCTGAAAATCCATTTCATCTTTCACAGCGTATTCCCCCTTTTTTTGTAAATTTTTCAATAAGTTCTATAATATATCTTAAATTATACCATAAATTAATTAATAAATCAATAATTGCCGTAATATTTTTATTTATTCATTTTTAATAACTTATAATTTTAAATTTTTCTTGCTTTTTTTATGTAAAAGTAGTATAATAGAATATGATATGATTAAGAAGCCTTAAAGGCTCAGAATTAACTGGAGGAAATTTTTATTATGCCTGTAAAATATGTATTTGTAACCGGTGGCGTTGTTTCAGGTCTTGGAAAAGGTATTACTGCAGCTTCCCTCGGAAGACTTCTTAAAGCAAGAGGATATAAGGTAACTATTCAGAAATTTGACCCTTATATAAACGTTGACCCAGGAACAATGAGTCCTTATCAGCACGGAGAAGTTTTTGTTACTGATGATGGTGCTGAAACTGACCTCGACCTTGGACATTATGAACGCTTTATTGATGAAAACCTTTCAATAAATTCAAATATAACTACCGGTAAAATCTACTGGAATGTTCTTAATAAGGAAAGACGTGGGGATTATCTCGGTGGTACTGTTCAGGTTATCCCTCATATTACCAATGAAATAAAAGAACGTATATACCGTGTGGGAAAAGAATCTGCAACAGATGTTGTAATAACTGAAATAGGCGGTACTGTCGGAGATATTGAAAGTACTCCATTCCTTGAGGCTATCCGTCAGTTCGTTACAGAAGTAGGTCGTGAAAATGCTATGTATATTCACGTAACACTTCTCCCCTTTATTTCCGGTTCAAATGAACTTAAATCAAAGCCTACACAACATTCTGTAAAGGAACTCCTTTCTCTCGGTATTCAGCCTAATATAATCGTGTGCAGAACAGAACAGGAAATCCCTAAGGATATGGCTGAAAAAATAAGCCTTTTCTGTAATGTAAGAAAAAATGATATTATTCAGAATATGACTGCACCATCTCTCTATGAAGTTCCTCTTATGCTTGAAAAAGAAGGTCTTGCAAAGGCCGTCTGTCATCATCTTGGTCTTGAGGACAGAACTCCTGACCTTACTGAATGGAGCGAAATGGTAAGCAAACAGAAAAATGCTGACAAGACAGTAACTATCGGTCTTGTAGGAAAATATGTTGCACTTCCCGACGCATACCTTTCAGTTGCAGAGGCTCTTCGTCACGGTGGTATTCCTAATTCTGCAAATGTTGAAATACTCTGGATTAATTCAGAAGAAATAAACTCCGATACTTCGGAAAAACTCCTTGGAAAATGCGATGGTATCATAGTACCTGGCGGATTTGGCGACCGTGGAATTGAGGGAATGATAGAATCTATCAGATATGCAA
>JAZKXQ010000037.1:0-3135 GCA_045611725.1 Oscillospiraceae bacterium | reverse complement strand
AATTTCTTTTTTCCGTCTGATTTTTCATTTATTGATTCAGCAAGATGTTCAGCAAGTTTTATTACTCTCTGGGCTTCGTTATCTGAAATTTTATGATTACTCATATCAGATTTAAGTGCTGTTCTTGTTGCGTTGACAAATTCACCTTCTTTGAAAAGCTTTGTATTTTTTTCAGCATATTCAGCAAACTCGATATATGGCATATTTTGTTTATTATTTATGCCCTCAAATTCAAGAAGTGAAATAATATAGAGATAAGCATTGACTGCATTTATATTCTGACTTTTTCCGTTAAAGCTTTTTCTACGTTTTCTTATTTTATGACCTCGTCTTATAAAAAATACTATCATAGTAAATATCAGAAGAAGTATTATTCCAGCAACAGTAAGAATAACTGCTGAAATTACTTTGTCATTGTTTAAAACAGAGCCACTTGTTGTTGGTTTATTATCTGTTTCGGAAGTTTCTGTATATTCCTTAGAATCTTCTGGAGTCTGAGTTATTTCAGTAACTGCACCAACAGGTTCTGTTTGTAGAGTTTCAGAAACAGAAGTTTCTGTTACAGTATGTGTTAAAGCAGTTTCAGATGTAACTTCTGTTACATTATTTTCTGCATTTGTTGTTTCAAAAGGAATTGTATCCTGTTCATAACCAGGAGTAAATTCAAAGGGTATCCAGCCAAAACCATCAATATATATTTCAGCCCAGGCGTGAGAACGGCTGTCCTTTACATCTACAGTATACATTTCATTCTGTGGTGAGATATTTTCAAAATCGCTTTCGGGAATTATATATCCTTCTGCATATCTTGCAGGTATACCACACATTCTTGCAAGAACTACTCCGGCTGTTGCATAGTGAGAGCAGTAGCCTTTTTTATTTTCAAGAAGAAAATAATTTACAAAATCCCTTGTCGGAGGAGTTTTTCCAGGCGAAAGAGTATATTTAGTTTCTGATGAGATAACATTTCTTATGGCACAGAGTATTTTGTATACATCTTTATTATTATAGGTTATGCTTATAGAATTTTCATTTTCCGTTTTTATATATCCTCTGTCAAACATTGATTGTGAATTTTCTATAAGACCTGAATAAACATTTTTTATCTGATTTATAGCGTCATTTTCAGGTAGCTGAAGATAATTTTCATAAACAAATTTACGATAATTTTCTTCAAGTTCATATGTTTTCATAAATTTTGTATCTGTTTTTGATGCGTTTATATTCTGAATGTCAGACAGAAAATTTTCATAGCTTCCTGCATAAACAAAATCAAATGAATAATTTTCATAGTTGTCTGATTCTGTAGCATTATCGTTTATATTATTTAAATTGCTTATATCAGAACCATATGGAATATAAAGGTTTTTCGGATGTTTCATTAATACATTGATATTTGCTGTGTATTCTTTGGAATTATTGAGGTTATAAAGAAATTCTCCTGAAAAATTCTGAGGATATATATTGTTTTTTTCAAATTCATTAAAAAGATTAATATATTTATCATATATGTCGTCTGAAAAATTATTCCAGGACGTTCCACTGTAATAAGAGCCAGAAAAACATCTCATATAAATTTCACTTGAGGGTAGCATATCGAAAGAAACTTTTAAATCCGTTTCATTTTTGAATTTAAGATTTGAATGTTGTCCGAGTTTTCCAGGAGCAACAGATGATTTTCCGAATGATGAAGAAACTCTGCTTAAACTTTCGGGAAGATTTTCAACTGAAAATTCAGATACTGCCTCTCTGAAATCTGAACGTATTTCATTTAATCTTTCAGGTCTTTTGTAGTTTGTCATACTGATAACTGAAATAACAGAGAATATAAGCAGAGATGTTATTGTTGCCATTATAACAGCTGATTGTTCACTTACTCTGAATTTAATCTGGGATTTGGCATAGAAATTATTCCCCATTCTTATAAAACCAGCTGACTTATTTGCACTATTTGCGTGACAGCCTGAATATCCATATGCAACAATACCTACCCAGTATGCAACGGTCATTATAAATGCAGGATAGGAAGGCACAAGTCCGAAATAAAGACCAACTTCAACGGGAAGAAATGTTATTGCTATAGCTCCTAAAAAATGAAGATTGCAATAAGTTGCATAGCATACGAGAAGAATATATATAAAGCATATAAAAATGAAGCAGATTGTAGTAATTTCAGAAACATTCAAATCTTTATCCAGACGGTAATACATAATACCTTCTCCGGTTATGTTCAGAACCTGTGCTATTTCATTATAGACTGCTTTAAAGCCATCTATGAATATTTCACGCTGTCTTATAAAAATGGTTTCATAAAGAATACATAATGGAAGTATAAGAAATTTAAATTTCCCAGGAAGATTTAATATAGTAGATATTAAAATAAAAAAGAATGTACAGAATATAATGAGAATATCTTTATCATACTGAAAATTAAAGAATGAAAGAAAAGAACATATTCCACCGGCTGTACCAAGTCCTGCGATACATATGAGCATAAGAAGTTTAATGGAGGAAACTTTTTTTTCAACTGATAATGTTATGTTATCCTTTATTGAAATTCCACTGTCGGCAAGTGTATGCACTGATTCAATATTTTTTTTAGCCATTGCAACACCTCCTATACAACCATTTCATAAAGGCACTGGCTTATTTTACCACATTGTACTGGTATAAGCGTTATCATATCATCAGCCTT
Source organism: Oscillospiraceae bacterium (assembly GCA_045611725.1). GTDB lineage: Bacteria > Bacillota > Clostridia > Oscillospirales > Ruminococcaceae > UBA5884. The sequence continues at coordinate 440 of JAZKXQ010000037.1, read as the reverse complement.
TACAAGAAATTCAGGAAGAATGTCAATATTTTCAGTTATGTATATTATAGTTTTTCTGTTGATACTTTCATCTGATACAATATGGTCAAGAATTTCTTTTGTAATGAAAGATGTAATATATATCATATGAGAATATCTGTTTCCTGCATCAGCTTTCATATGCTGTGAATAAGCTTTATTTGGGTCTGTATAAGCTTTGGAACGAAGGAGCGTTCCAAGAAATGATGCAACATCTTCAACAACTGAAATTCTGCTTGAGGAATAATTTTCAGTTATTGTATTATACCACGAAATTTCGTGTACAGCCTCACTTTCTGCGATTGCCTCAGAAACAGATGAAAGTGTTTCCATAAGTGTATCGAGTTTCAGCATATAGCCTTTTTTGAAATCTGTACTAAATTCAAATAACACAAGCACAGAACAGTTTACAGGAAGGCTAT
>JAZKXQ010000036.1:0-2839 GCA_045611725.1 Oscillospiraceae bacterium | reverse complement strand
ATATTCAGAAACTTATAATAGGTTCATATTTTTTGATAGAATTACAAGCAAAATCCCGTTTTTTACTTCGACAAAGCCATTTTTTTCTGCAAATTCATTGCTTACCCCAAGAGGAAAACTATTTTTTAAAACTCCGTTTTCAAGATTATATTTAAAGCCTTTTAAAGTTACTCCCTCTGATAAACCGCTTAATGAAAATACAGAAAAATAATATCCATCTTTTTTATGATATGTTCTGCAAGAATTTTTCTGTACATATATAATATCATTATCCCCGATAATACAGCCGTCTGCATTATTTTCGGCAATATACAAAAGAGTTTGTATATTAGCAAAGGTATGGTCAAAACGACCTCCTAAAGCTCCTGTAATGGTTATATCATCAAAACCCATTTCCAAGGCTTTTTTTACTGCAATCATTGTATCTGTATCATCTTTTTCAGGAGGACATTTAATAATTTTACATTCTTTTACTTCTTTAAAATCAAGCGTATCAAAATCCCCTACTGCAAGATTGGGAATTATTCCAAATTTCAAAGCGTTTTTATATCCGCCGTCAGCACATATTATATAAGTTTCATTATCAATATCAAGAGAAGATATGTCTTTGACTTCTGCTCCTGCAAAAATTATACATTTTCCTGACATAAGCTTTAAAGCTCCCATTCTTTAAGGAGTTTTGCCTCCTGATACATTTCGCAGTAGCTTGAATGACGAGATTGGGAAATTTCTCCGTCGTTAACTGCATTTAATACAGCACAGCCTTTTTCAGCTGTATGAGAACAATCTTTAAAACGGCAATTATCGGAATATTCTGCAAATTCTCTGAAACATAGGCTTAATTCATCTTTCCTTATTATATCATACTTATTTGTTTCAAATGTTGAAAATCCGGGAGTATCAGCAATATATCCTCCGTTTTTAAGCTTATAAAGACAAGCGTGTCTTGTGGTATGACGACCTCTGCCCAATTTTTCACTGATTTCTCCTGTAGGAATATCAAGTGTATTATCCACTGCATTAAGCAATGTAGATTTTCCTGCACCCGTATTTCCCGTAAAGGCACTTACTTTATCCTTTAAAATATCCTCAACAGCCTTTACAGTATCGGGATTTGAATAATCAACGGGTATGGACTTTATTCCGATACTGCTGTAAATATTCATAACATTATCAAAACTGTCAAGGTCAGTTTTTGTAATTACCACAATCGGAGTAATATTTTTATATTCAGCAACGGCTATAAACTTATCAAGCAAAGTAAGATTTGGTGCTGGTTTACAAGTAGAAACGACAAATACAAGCTGGTCAAGATTTGCAAGAGGAGGTCTTACAATAAAATTCTTTCTTGTAGAAATATTTGTAATTACCATTTCATCTGAAAATGAAACATTATCCCCTACCATTGGAGAAATATTATGTTTTCTGAAAATCCCTCTTGCTTTACACTCGTATATACCATCAAGGGACTCTATAGTATAGAGTCCCCCGACAGCCTTGATTATAATTCCGTTTCTGCATTTTATTTCATCAGAATTTTTAATCATAGATATTTAACCTCATTTTTGTTATTGTACAGGCTGTTCCTGTACCTGTGCTTGTGTTTCTTGCTGAACAGGCTGTTCAGTTACAGGTGCTTCCGTAACAACAGGAGCTTCAGTAGTTGGCTGAGTAGCTGTTGTTTCCTGTGGAGCTGTCCACCACGTCTGGATATTGGTTGAAGCTTCTGTCTGAGGAGCTTCTGTTTCAATGTAAATACCCTGAACGTCCTGGAATGCCTCATAAACCTTTTCCGAAAGTGGACTGAATGTCTGATTTTCAAAGTCAATAGTATATTTTCCTACAACAGAAGTCATATTATTATCCTGATTTGTAAGTTCAATAACAGCTATCTGACTTCCTGTACCTTCAACTGTAAGAGTTACTGTACTTGCATACATTGCATTTACATTAACCTTTTCAACCGTAGGAACGCCTTCTACATAGAGTACAAATTTAAATATACCAGATGCGTCCTGAGGAATTGCTATGGTTACGGGAACTGATGATGTCGGAGCATTTCCATTACTTATAGTAATTGTAATCTTTGTACCTGAATCTACTCTTGTATCAGGCTCAAGACTCTGTGCTATTACATATCCTGCTGGTTCTGAAGAATCTCTTTCAATGATTTCCCATTCAAGCTCCTCATATTTACATCTTGCCTTTGCCTCGTCTTCTGTCATACCAACAAAATCAGGCACTATAACAGTAGTTACGAAAGGACCTTTGCTTACATATACAACAACTCTTGAACCTGGTTCAACTTCCGTCTTAGCCTCTGGTTCAGTCTTGATTACATAATCTTCTTCAATTTCTTCGTGTGTCATAAACTTCATATCGGCGACAAGCTGTTCCTGTTCAAGTGCCGATTGTGCCGTCATATAATCCATATTGGCAAGATTAGGCACTTTAACCATCTTAACGCCCTTACTTATCTTTATGTTCACTTCAACACCTTTTTTAACTGTAGTTCCAGGTTCAATATCCTGTTCAATAATTGAATTAGCTTCATATTCTGAATATGCACTGCCTATAACATTAAGGTCAAGTTCAGGATATTTTTCAACAACTTCATTGTAATTCATTCCCACAAGATTAATCATCTGGAATTCACGGTTTGATGTAACAGAACCTGTACCAAACATATCTTTGATAAGTGATGTAAAGAATATTACTGCAACGATAATCATAACGATTATAACAGCTGTCAGAACATAGATAAAGAGTGAATGTTCCTCCTCTTCTTCCTCGTCATCGTCCTCATCATCATAAGGCTCATCATAATATTCTTCATCTT